>NZ_JAKRLB010000031.1:0-18077 GCF_022664405.1 Micrococcus luteus
CCCAGGTGGCCACCGTGGGGCGGCTGACGCGGAACTCGGCGGCGACATGGGCTTGGGGGATCCCGTCGTTCAGGTGGCGGTGGACCATCCTGAGACGGCCGGTGGGGGTCAGGGGTGCGTTAGCGTGAGTCATGAGTGGGTCTCTTCTGGCAGGTGGGTGGTGTAGGAACTTCCATCCTGCGGGGCGGGGCCCACTCGTCTCATCTCAGCCGGCGCCTCGTGGCAAGAACCTCATGACCCACAACATCTAGAGTGGCGGCATGGATCGACAGCAGGACTACGTGCTCCGCACCATCGAGGACCGGGACGTCAGGTTCGTCAGGCTCTGGTTCACGGACGTGATCGGTACGCTGAAGTCGGTGGCCCTGTCTCCGGCCGAGGTGGAGAACGCCTTCACGGAGGGCCTGGGCTTCGACGGCTCCTCGATCGACGGATACACCCGCATCTCGGAGTCGGACATGCTGCTGCAGCCCGATCCCTCGACCTTCCAGATCCTGCCCTGGCGCGGCGACCAGGGACAGAGCTCCCGGATGTTCTGCGACGTGCTCACCCCGGACGGCCGGCCCGCCCCCGCCGACCCGCGGCACGTGCTGCGCCGCGTGCTGGACCGGGCCGCGGACCGGGGCTTCACGTGCTTCACCCACCCGGAGATCGAGTTCTACCTCCTGCAGTCGGACCAGCCCGGCCCGGACGGGGAGCCGGTGCCCGTGGACCGCGCGGGCTACTTCGACAACGTGCCCGGCTCCGACGCGGCCGACTTCCGCCGCGACGCCGTCAGCCTCCTCGAGGGCATGGGCATCTCCGTCGAGTTCAGCCACCACGAGAACGGCCCCGGCCAGAACGAGATCGACCTGCGCGCGGCGGACGCGCTCACGACGGCGGACAACGTGATGACGTTCCGGACCGTCGTCAAGGAGGTCGCCGCCGCCCAGGGCACGTACGCCACGTTCATGCCCAAGCCGTTCTCCCACCACCCGGGCTCCGGCATGCACACTCACTTCTCCCTCTTCGAGGGCGACGCGAACGCGTTCTACGACCCTGCGGACGAGTTCCGGCTCTCCGTCACGGGCCGCCGGTTCATCGCGGGCCTGCTGCGCCACTCCGTGGAGATCACCGCGGTGACCCACCAGTTCGTCAACTCCTACAAGCGTCTCTGGGGCGGGGGAGAGGCCCCGTCGTACACCTCGTGGGGGCACAACAACCGTTCCGCCCTCGTGCGCGTTCCCCTGTACAAGCCGGACAAGGCCGGCTCGGCCCGCATCGAGTACCGCGGCATCGACGCCTCGGCCAACCCGTACCTCGCCTACGCCCTGCTGATCGCGGCCGGACTCAAGGGCATCGAGGAGGGCTACGAGGTGCCCGAGGCCGCCGCCGAGGACATCAGCGCGTTGACCACCCACGAGCGGCGCGTGCTCGGCCATGTCCCCCTGCCCGGCACCCTGCACGACGCCCTGCGCGCCGCCGAGGAGTCCGAGTTCGTGGCATCCGTGCTGGGCGAGCACGTCTTCGACGCCCTGCTGCGCAACAAGCGCCAGGAATGGGACGACTACCGGGTGGAGGTCACGCCGTACGAGCTGCGGCGCTACCTCTCCGGCCTCTGAGGCGCCGGCCGTGTCCGCCCTGCCCGACGCGGCGACCGCCGACGCCCCGGACCGCCGCACCCTCGCGCACGCCGGCGTCGCCGACGCCGGCCGCGTGCAGACGCTGCTCACCTCGCCCGAGTTCGAGGGCGTGGACGTGCGTCCCCTCGTCGAGCTCCTCGGCCACGCCGCCGATCCCGACCGGGCCCTGCTGCTGTGGGTGCGCCTGGCCGAGCGCGAGCCCCGCGTCCACCACGCCCTCCGGGACCCCGGGACGACGGCCCGCCTGCTGCGGCTGCTCGGCGCCTCCGAGGCCCTCGGCGAGTTCCTCATCCGCCGTCCCGAGCACCTAGACCTCGTCCTCGACCCGGACGCGGCCGCCGCCACCGCGCCCGCCCTCGCCCAGCCCGACCCGACCGCCGGCGAGCCCTGGGGTGATGCGTCCGCCGCCCTGCGCCGCCTGCTCCTGGACTCGGTGGGCGCCGACCCGGACGCCGACCGCCCCCTCGCGGCCGTCACCGGCAAGGACGCCGCCGTCGCCCTGCGCCGCGCCTACCGCCGCCAGCTGGCCGCGATCGCCCTGCGCGACCTCGACTCCGCCGAGCCCACGGCGGCCATGCCCTCGGTGGGCCGCTGGCTCGCGGACCTGGCCGGCGCCACCGTGGACGCGGCGCTCGCCGTCTCACGAGCCGTCCTCACCGAGCGGGAGGGCCCCGTGGTGGACCGCGTGGACCTCGCCGTGATCGGCATGGGCAAGTGCGGCGCCGGCGAACTCAACTACGTCTCAGACGTGGACGTCGTGTTCGCCCACGCCGTCCGCGAGGCCGCGGACGGCGCGGACCCCGACGCCCAGGTCCCGGACGGGCCGCGCGCCGCCGCGCTCGCGGCCGAGCTGGCCGCGGGCATCGGCCGCGTGATCCAGGGTGCGGCCCCCGAGCCGGGACTGTGGGAAGTCGACGCCAACCTGCGTCCCGAGGGCAAGGACGGCGCCCTGAGCCGCACCGTGGAGTCCCACGCCGAGTACTACCGCCGCTGGGCCCACGGCTGGGAGTTCCAGGCCCTGCTCAAGGCCCGCCCGATCGCGGGCTCGCCACAGCTCGGCGAGCGCTACATCGCGGAAATCTGGCCCCGGGTGTGGGAGTCCTCCGCGCGCGACGGGTTCGTCGAGTCCGTCCGGGCCATGCGCGCCCGGGTCCTGGACACCCTCGCCCCCGCGGAGCGCGAGCGGGAGATCAAGCTCGGGCCCGGCGGTCTGCGCGACGTCGAGTTCACGGCCCAGCTGCTCCAGCTCGTGCACGGCCGTGCGGACGAGTCGCTGCGGGTGCGCGGCACGCTCGACGCGGTGCGGGCGCTGCACGCCGCCTCCTACGTCACCACGCGAGACGCGCGGGCGTTCGACGAGCACTACCGGTGGCTGCGCACCCTCGAGCACCGCATCCAGCTCGTGCACCTGCGGCGCACCCACCTGATGCCGGTCAAGGAGGAGGCCCGCCGCGTCGTCGCCCGGTCGTTGCGCGGCGCCGCCGACCGGGGCCCCGCCACCGGCGAGGACCTCCAGGCCGAGTTCACGCGCGTGCGCCGCGCCGTGCGCGGTCTCCACGAGACCGTGTTCTACCGGCCGCTGCTGTCGACGACGGCCGCCCTGTCCGCCGAGGACGTGCGGCTGTCCGCGGAGGCCGTCCGCGACCGCCTGGCGGCGCTGGGCTACCGCGACCCGCAGGGCGCCCTGCGGCACATCGAGGCCCTCACGCAGGGCGTCTCGCGCCGGGCCGCGGTCCAGCGGCAGCTGCTGCCGGCCATGCTCGGGTGGTTCGCGCGGGGCGCCGACCCCGACGGCGGCCTGCTCGCCTTCCGCCGGCTCTCCGAGTCGCTCGGCGGCACGGCCTGGTATCTGCGGATGCTCCGCGACTCCTCGGACGCCGCCCGGCGGCTGTGCCTGGTCCTGTCCGGCTCCCGGTTCGTGGGGGACCTGCTCGAGCACTCGCCCGAGGCCGTGGCCTGGGTGGGGGACGACCGGGAGCTCGACCCCCGGGGCGCCATACAGCTCTGGCGCCAGGTCGACGCGCGGCTCGACCGCCGCGTGGCCGCGCAGGAGGCCCCGGCCGCCGTCCGCCACGTGCGGCAGGTGCGCCGCAGCGAGACCCTGCGCGTGGCCCTGGCGGACATCTCGGGGCTGCTGGACCTCGAGGCCGTCACCGGGGCCCTGTCGGACATCGACCAGATCACCGTCGTCGGCGCCCTGCGCGTGGCCTCGCGCGCCGTCGTCGGGGACGCCGACCCGCTCACCGACGTGCTCGTGGTGGCCATGGGCCGCCAGGGCGGCCGGGAGATCACCTACGGCTCGGACCTCGACGCCCTGTTCGTGCACCGGCCACGCCCCGGCGTCGACGAGGGGCGGGCGCGCGAGCAGGCCGAGGAGGTCGTGCGGACGCTGATGTCCCTGCTGCACCGCCCCGCGACCCCGCCGCTGCCCGGCGAGCGGCCGCTCGAGGTGGACGCCGACCTGCGCCCCGAGGGGCGCCAGGGGCCGCTCGTGCGCACCCTGGACTCGTACCGGGAGTACTACGGGCGCTGGGCGGAGGTGTGGGAGCGTCAGGCGCTGCTGCGCGCCCGGCCCCTGGCCGGCGACGACGACCTCGCCACCGACTTCCGGCGGTGGGCCGACGGCGTCCGCTACGCCGGGGACCTGACCACCGCGGACGCGCGGGAGATCCGGCGCATCAAGGCCCGTGTGGAGGCCGAGCGCCTGCCCCGCGGCGCGGACCCCTCCCGGCACGTCAAGCTCGGCCGCGGCGGGCTCTCGGACGTGGAGTGGCTGGTGCAGTCCCTGCAGCTGCGCCACGCGGGAGAGGTCGAGGACCTGCGGGTCACCGGCACGCTGCCGGCCCTGCGGGCGATCGCCCGGCACGGGCTGCTGCCCGAGGCCGAGGTCGCCGTGCTGGAGGAGGCGTGGCTGCTGGCCACCCGGATCCGCGCCGCCCTGCTGCTGTGGACGGGCAAGGTCTCGGACGTGCTGCCCACGAACATGCGCGACCTCGAGGCCGTGGCCCGCCTCAGCGGGGTGGGCACGGCCGGCGGGGAGCTCGAGGAGCGCTACCTGCGGGTGACCCGCCTGGCCCGTCAGGTGTTCGAGACCCGGTTCTACGGGCTCTGAACGACGCCGGCCCGCCACCTCGACGGGGTGGCGGGCCGGCCGTGCTCCGGTGTCGCGAGCGCCGGCTCAGGCGCGCACGACGTGCTCCCCGAGCAGCTCCAGGGTGCGTCGCCGCACGCCGGCGTCCTGGGCCGCCGTCGTGATGATCAGCTCGTCCGCCTGGACCCGCGCCGCGAAGTCGTGCAGCCACGCCGCCGTCGTCGGGCCGGTGCCCACGGCCGTGCACTCGAGCATCCCGAGCACCTGCTGACCGGCGGGGGAGTGCAGCAGCATCTCGACCTCGTCGTCGGTGAGGGTGCGGCCCCGGCCGAGCATCATCCGGATGCGCGCCCGCTGCGCGGCCTGCCACTCCCGCTCGGCCACCTCCTCGGTGTCCGCGGCGATCACGTTGGCCGCCGCGATGAAGTGCGGCTCCGCGAGGGCCTCGGAGGGCTCGAAGTGCTCCCGGTACAGGCGCGCCGCATGCTCGAGCATCTGCGGTGCGAAGTGGCTCGCGAACGCGTAGCCCAGGCCGAGCTGCGCGGCCAGCTGGGCGCCGAACGCCGAGGAGCCGAGGATGTACAGCGGCACGTTGGTGCCCTTGCCGGGGTAGGCGTCGATGCCGGGGATCAGGCTCTGGCCGGTGAGGTAGCCCTGCAGCTCGAGCACGTCCTGCGGGAAGCGCTCGGCCGCCGACGGATCCCGGCGCAGCGCCTGCAGCGTCCGCTGGTCGGTGCCGGGGGCGCGACCCAGGCCCAGGTCGATGCGGCCGGGGTGCAGCTCGGCCAGGGTGCCGAACTGCTCGGCGATCACCAGCGGCGAGTGGTTGGGCAGCATGACGCCGCCGGAGCCGAGGCGGATCGAGTCGGTGTGGGCGGCCACGTGCGCGATGAGTACGGCCGTGGCGGAGGAGGCGATGGAGGGCATGTTGTGGTGCTCCGCGTACCAGACGCGCCGGAAGCCGGCGGCCTCGGCGACGCGGGCCTGCTCCACGGATTCGGCGAAGGCTTCGCACATCGGGGCGCCGTCGCGGACGAGGGCGAGGTCCAGCAGGGACAGCGGCGGGGGGGTGGGGGCGGTGTGCTCGGTCATGGTGCTCCTGGTCTGCGGGCCGCCCGGCCGGGCGGAGGTCTCCACAGATCCAGCGCCCACCGGCCCCGGACTATTCCGCGGCCGGGCACGACGACGGCCGCCCGCCTCCGGCGTGGGAGACGAACGGCCGTCGTCGGGGCCGCGGCGGGCGGATCAGACCGAGTAGTACAGCTCGAACTCGTAGGGGTTCGGGCGCAGGGCCAGCGGGGCGATCTCCATCTCGCGCTTGTACGCGATCCAGGTCTCGATCAGCTCTTCGGTGAACACGTCGCCGGCCAGGAGGAACTCGTGGTCCTCCTCGAGGGCGTTCAGGGCCTCGTCCAGGGTGGCGGGTGCCTTCTGGATGTCGGCGGCCTCCTCGGCCGGCAGCTCGTAAAGGTCCTTGTCGATCGGCTCGGCCGGCTCGATGCGGTTGCGGATGCCGTCCAGGCCGGCCATCAGCTGCGCGGCGAACGCGAGGTACGGGTTGCCCGAGGCGTCCGGGGCGCGGAACTCGATGCGCTTGGCCTTCGGGTTGGAGCCGGTGATCGGGATGCGGATGCCCGCCGAGCGGTTGCCCTGCGAGTAAACCATGTTCACGGGGGCCTCGAAGCCCGGCACCAGGCGGCGGTAGGAGTTCACCGTGGGGTTGGTGAAGGCCAGGACCGCGGAGGCGTGCTTCAGCAGGCCGCCGATGTACCAGCGGGCGGTGTCCGAGAGGTTCGCGTAGCCCTTCTCGTCGAAGAACAGCGGCTCGCCGCCGTTCCACAGGGACTGGTGGCAGTGCATGCCGGAGCCGTTGTCGCCGAAGACGGGCTTGGGCATGAAGGTCGCGGACTTGCCGAACATGTTGGCGACGTTCTTGACGACGTACTTGAACTTCTGCAGGTCGTCCGCCGAGTGGGTCAGCGTGTTGAAGCGGTAGTTGATCTCGGCCTGGCCGGGCGCGCCCACCTCGTGGTGCGAGCGCTCCACGGTGAGCCCGACCTCGGCGAGGACGGCGCAGATCTCGTCGCGCAGGTCGGCCTGCTTGTCCGTGGGGGAGACGGGGAAGTAGCCGCCCTTGAGGCCGGTCTTGTGGCTCAGGTTGCCGCCCTCGTCCTCGCGGGAGGCGTTCCACCAGGCCTCGTCCGAGTCCACGGCGTAGAACGAGCCGCGGGGGGAGGACTCGTAGCGGACGTCCTCGAAGATGAAGAACTCGGCCTCGGGGGCGAAGAACGCCGTGTCGGCGATGCCGGAGGAGCTCAGGTAGGCCTCCGCGCGCTGGGCCACGCCGCGCGGGTCGCGCAGGTAGGGCTCGCCGGTGCGGGGGTTCACGATGGAGAAGTTCATCGTGAGGGTCTTGCGGACCCGGAAGGGGTCCACGAAGGCCGTCGCGACGTCCGGGATGAGCTGCATGTCGGACTCGGCGATGCCGGCGAAGCCCCGGATGGAGGAGCCGTCGAAGAGCTGGCCGGTGACGAAGAAGTCTTCGTCGACACTCGAGGCGGGCACGTTGAAGTGGTGCTGCAGCCCGGGGAGGTCGGTGAAGCGGACGTCGACGAACTCGACCCCCTCTTCCCTGATGTACGTGAGGACTTCCTGGGGGGAGGTGAACATGGTTCGCTCCTGGCCTTCCTGTGTGTGGCGGCGACGCCTGCGACGGCGGACGCCTCTATACTACGCGCCCGGCGTGGCCCCGCCAGACCGGCGCGCGTGCCGTGGTCGCGCACTACGCTGGTGGGGTGGCACGCAGAGCACCCGACCCCCAGGACCGCACCGAGACGACCGGCCGAGCGGAGCCGCTGATCACGCGCCGCGATCTGGCCGGCTGGGTGGACGGTCCCGGCGGGGGGCGCGCCGGCGGCCGCTGGCCGGGGGACCTGCTCGGCCTGCCGGAGCGCGGTCCGGCCTCCATGGCGACGGCGGCCCGCCGCATGGGCGCCCTCGTCCTCGACTGGTTCATCGCCCTGGGCATCTCGTGGCTGGCCTTCGACGCCGACGCGATCGCCACCCTCCTCGTGTTCGCCGCGATGCACGTGATCGGTCTCACCCTGCTGGCCACCACGGTGGGCAAGGCCGTGTGCCGCATCCAGGTCGTCCGCGTCGGCGGCCGCCCGGCCGGCCTGCTCCGGATCCTGCTGCGCACGGCCCTGCTGTGCCTCGTGCTGCCGGCCGTCGTCGTCGGGCCGGACGGGCGCGGCATGCACGACAAGCTCGCGGACACCGTCGAGATCCGCATGTGACCGTCCCGCCCGCACACGACAGGGGCGCCCCGCCGTGCGTCGGCGGGGCGCCCCTGTCGTCTGCGGCCGGTTCAGCGGCCGCGCATCGCGCGGCGGCTCGGGCGCACCTTGTTCGGGTCGACGCCCTTGGGGATGGGCAGTCGGTTGGTGTTGAGCGCGGTCAGGCGCTTGTCCACGGCCTGGACCTCCTGTGCCGTGAGGGCCTTCTTCATGCCCTTGAGCGTGCCGGGCAGCTCGTGCAGCGGGACCTGGCCCTGGCCGTTGCCGGACTCCACCACGGTGACGGGCACGCCGGGCAGGAAGCGGCGCATGGCCTTCTCCTCCTTGCCCACCAGCGCGGCGACGCGGGGGGAGGGGCCCTCCGTCACCAGCACCACGCCCGGCCGGCCCACGGCGCGGTAGACGAGGTCCTGGGTCTTCGGATTCACGGCGGCCGGCTGCTCGGGCACGATCCAGCCGCGGCCCAGCGTGGAGAGCGCGGCGCCGGCGGCGCCGGGGCGGCCCTCGAGCTGGGCGAACCCGGCGCGGCGCGCCTTCCGGTTCAGGATGACGACGGCGGCGAGCACACCGAACGGGATCGCGATGAGCAGCCACGTGATCCAGTTGTCCAGCAGCAGGCCGATGACGAGGCCGACGACGAGGGCGGCCAGGAAGGCCAGCAGCATCCACAGACCGACCTTGGGGTCGTGCGCCTTGGTCATGGCGTAGGCCTGCTTGAGCTGGGAGATCACGCCCGGGCCCTTCGCGGCGCGCTTGTCCCGGCGCTGGGCCTTCGTCTGCTCCTTCTCGTGGCGGCGACGCTCGCGCTGCATGGCCTTGACCTCCTTGACCGTGGCGGAGGTGGAGCCGGAGGAGGATGCGGGGGGCTGGCTGTTCTTCGTCATGACGGGATCCAGTCTAGTCGGGCGGCTCAGGACATCTGGGCGACGACAGCGGAGGCCTCCTGGCGGGCGGTCTTCTCCCCGGCCAGGTGCGCCAGGTTCTCCGGCAGGGTCCGGCCGAGGCGCTGCATGGCCTGCGCGTAGAGCTTGCCCGCGCGGTACGACGAGCGCACCAGCGGGCCCGCCATGACGCCCTGGAAGCCGATCTCCTCGGCGCGCTGGGACCACTGGACGAACTCCTGCGGCTTCACCCAGCGGTCGATGGGGTGGTGCAGCTTCGAGGGCCGCACGTACTGCGTGATGGTGATGATGTCGCAGCCGGCCTCGTGCAGGTCCACCAGGGCCTGGTCGATCTCGTGGTCCTCCTCGCCCATGCCCAGGATGAGGTTGGACTTGGTGACGAGCCCGTCGGCCTTGGCCATCGTGAGCACCTTGAGGGACTTCTCGTATGTGAAGGCCGGGCGGATGCGCTTGAAGATGCGCGGCACCGTCTCCAGGTTGTGCGCGAACACCTCGGGCCGCGCGTCGAACACCTGCTGGACGAGCTCCGGCACCGCGCCGAAGTCCGGCGGCAGGATCTCGACGCCGGTCCCCGGGTTGAGCGCGTGGATGCGGCGGATGGTCTCCGCGTAGAGCCACGCCGCGCCGTCCTTCTGGTCGTCACGGGCCACGCCCGTGACGGTGGCGTACCGCAGGTCCATCTCGCGGATGTTCTCGGCGACCTTCTGCGGCTCCTCCATGTCCAGGGGACGCGGCTTGCCGGAGGTGATGTCGCAGAAGTCGCACCGGCGGGTGCAGATGTCGCCGCCGATGAGGAACGTGGCCTCGCGGTCCTCCCAGCACTCGAAGATGTTGGGGCAGCCGGCCTCCTCGCACACGGTGTGCAGGCCGGCGGACTTGACCTTGTTCTTCAGGCCGATGTACTCGGGGCCCATGTGGACCTTGGCCTTGATCCACTCGGGCTTGCGCTCGACGGGCACCTCGGCGTTGCGCGCCTCCACGCGCAGCAGGCGGCGGCCTTCGGGGGCGAGGCTCATGCGGGGATTCCTTCCGTGGGGGTGACGGCGATGTACGCCGGCCCGAGCTCGTCCAGATGACGGGTGAGCACCGGGACGACGTCGGCCGGCGTGATGGTCCGGCCCGTCTCGACCGACAGGGTGGTGGTGGCGGCGTCCGTGATGCCGCACGCGATGATCCCCTCGTAGGGGGCCAGGGAGTTGGAGCAGTTCAGCGCGAAGCCGTGCATGGAGACGCCGTCGTGGATGGACAGGCCGATGGCGCCGACCTTGCGGTCCGGGCGGGCCGTGCCGTCGTCGTCCCGGTCCGCGAGGACCCAGATGCCTGCCCGCCCGTCCACGCGGACGGCCGTGACGCCGAACTCGGCGGCGGTGCGGATCAGCAGCTCCTCAAGGAACCAGACGTAGTCCTTGACGTGGGCACGGTCGCGCAGCCGGACCACGGGGTAGCCGACCAGCTGGCCCGGCCCGTGCCATGTGATCTTGCCGCCGCGGTCCACGTCCACGACGGGGGCGCCGTCCGTGGGGCGCTCGGCGTCCTCGGTGCGACGACCGGCCGTGTAGACGGCTTCGTGCTCCAGGAGGAGGAATTCGCCGTCGGAGCGGCCGGCGACGACGTCCGCGTGCAGGGCGCGCTGGGCGTCCCAGGCGGCGTGGTAGTCCACCAGGTCGGGCGCCAGGCCGAGCACGCGCAGGGGCGGCAGGGGTGTCTCGGGCATGACGTCCACTGTAGTCCTCGGGCCCGGACCTGTGGACAACCGCCGTGACGCTCGGGGACATGCGGCACCCTGGGCTGGAACGGACGGCGCGGCGGAGAGGGGAGACCGATGCGGGACTGGGACGAGGCGGACGGCGGCGCGGCCGGACGCGTCGGCGGCGGGCCGGAGACCGAACCGGAGAGGTCGTCGGAGCCGGGCACGGCTGCGCCGCGCGCCCCGGGCTGGGAACCCGTCCGGCTGCTCGGCGCGGGCGCCCAGGCGGAGGTCTGGCTCGTCGAGGACGGTCGGGGCGTC
Source organism: Micrococcus luteus (assembly GCF_022664405.1). Taxonomy (NCBI): domain Bacteria; kingdom Bacillati; phylum Actinomycetota; class Actinomycetes; order Micrococcales; family Micrococcaceae; genus Micrococcus; species Micrococcus luteus. The sequence goes on from NZ_JAKRLB010000031.1 coordinate 10,920, forward strand.
CGGGCCGCCCTGAAGGTGCCCCGTGCCGGCGCGGCGCCGGATGCGCTGGCGGCGGAGGCGCAGGCCGGACGGGTCGCGCATCCCCATCTGCTGCGCGTGCTCGGCGTGGTGGAGACGGACCGGGGCCTCGGGGTCCTCACCGAGCACCGCGCGGCCGGCACGCTGCAGGACATGGTGCAGCGGGTCGGACCCCTGAGCCCGGGGCAGGCCGTCACCGTGCTCGTCCCGATCGCCCAGGCTCTCGCGTGCCTGCACCGCGAGGGGGTGGTGCACGGCGACGTGTCCCCGGCGAACGTCCTGTTCGGCGTCGACGGCAGCCCGGCCCTCGCCGACCTCGGCGTCGCCCGGGTGGTCGGCGGGGCGTCGGGGGCCGGGGCGACGCCGGGCTTCGCGGCCCCCGAGGCGCTCGCCGCGGTGGAGGGGGCCGGGGCGGAACCGGGGGCGTCTCCGGCGGTGGGGGCGCCGAGTGACGTCCATGCGTGGGCCGCCCTGGGCTGGTACGCGCTCACCGGTCGGGCGCCGGGCGCCGCCGGGCATCGGGCGCCGCTGCCCGTCCTGGTCCCCGAAGCGTCCCCCGAGCTCGCGCTGCTGCTCGATGCGGCGCTCTCCCCGGACCCGGCGGCGCGGCCGAGCGCGGAGGAGGCCGCCGCAGCCGTATACGCGACGGCCCGGCCCGAGCCGGTCCCGCTGGGAGAGGCCGCCCCCGCCGAGGTGGCGCACCTGCTGCCCACGGTGCTGCCGGGCTCCGGGCCCACGCGGCGACGCCGGGGACGACGCGCGGCTCCGAGACGGCGCGCGCTCGCGCGCCGACGGGGGGCGGCGCCACGCCGGGGCGTCCTCGTGGCCGCCGGGCTGGCCACCGCGCTGGCCGTCGGCGGCGGCACCGCCGGGCTGTGGTGGCCGGCGTCCCTGGGCGACGCGACGGAGGGGGCGCCGGAGCCGGCGGGCGCGGTGCCGGCCGGCACCTCGGTGGACGCGGCGCGCCCGGCGGACGGGACGCCGGAGAGCGGGACGCCGGCGAGGGTGCCGGACGCGGGTGCCCCCGGGGAGGACGCCGCCGGGGAGGACGCCGTCGACGTGGGCGAGGCGCTGGCCGCGGTCGGCCACGCCCGGACTGCCGCGCTCATCGACCCGGAGCCTGCGCGACTGGACGCCTACGCCGTGCCCGGGGGACCGGCGTGGGAGAACGACCGGGATCTGCTGCGCCGGCTGACGGACGAGGGGTTCGCCTTCTCCGGCCTCGAGGTGACGGTGGAGCAGGCCGGACCCGCCCGGCGGGCCGGGGACGACGCGCTGCGTGTCGACGCCGTGCTCCGGACGTCGGCCCACACCGTGCTGGACCGCGCGGGACGCGTGGCGGCGCATCGGGAGGCGACGGCCGAGGAGGTCGTGCTGGTCCTGCGCAGCGGCCACGGAGAGGGCCCCGAGGGGCGGGACGGCGGCGCGGCGGGTCGGACGTGGCGGGTCGAGACCGTCGATCCGCGCTGACCCCGGGCCCGGATCCAGCGCCGGAGGCCGGCGGTCCAGACGGGGGGACGCCGCGGGCCCCGGGGAGAAGCTCCCCGGGGCCCGCGGCGTGGTGCGGCGTCAGCCGCCTGGGCTGATCACTGCCAGAGGACGGCGACCAGGATGTTCACCAGGCCCAGACCGCCCACCGCGTGGGCCAGGCCCGTGGGCACGACCTCCCCGCGGTTGGACTTGCGGCGGCCGATCAGGGCGGCCACGAAGACGATGACGCCGATCAGGAACTTGACGCCCAGCTTCATGTGGTTCGGCTCCCCGCTCATGGCGAGGCCGAAAAGCACCACGCCGGAGACGATCATGCCCACGGAGCCCCACCACTGCGAGGTGGTGACGGTCGGGTTGCGGAAGTGCGCGAACCAACCGCCCACGATCGCTGCGGCGGACACGATGTGCACGGCCACCAGGATGCTGTGCAGGATATCCACAGTCCTTCTCCCTTTCCGTCAGAGACCCAGCTCGTTGGCGAACTCGCCGCCCTCGAGACGCTGACGCAGCGTCGTCAGGAAGCGGCCCGCGTCGGCCCCGTCCACCAGGCGGTGGTCGTAGGTCAGGGACAGGTACATCATGTGGCGGATGGCGATCGAGTCGTTGCCGTCCGCGTCGGTCACCACCATGGGGCGCTTCACGATCGCACCGGTGCCCAGGATCGCGACCTGCGGCTGGTTGATGATCGGCGTGTCGAACAGCGCGCCCACGGAGCCGATGTTCGTGATCGAGAACGTGCCGCCCGAGAGCTCGTCCGGCGAGATCTTGTTCGTGCGGGTGCGCTCGGCCACGTCGGCGATCTTCTGGGCGAGGCCCGTCAGGTTCAGGGAGCCGGCGTCCTTGATGACGGGAACCAGCAGCCCCTTCTCCGTGTCCACGGCGATCGCGATGTCCTCGGACGCGTGGTAGGTGATCTCCTTGTTGTCCTCGGAGAACGACGCGTTCAGCTTGGGGTGCTGCTTGAGGGCCTCGGCGACCGCCTTGGTGATGAACGGCAGGTACGTCAGGTTCACGCCGGCCTGCTGCTGGAAGGAGGCCTTGGCCTTCTTGCGCAGCTGCACGATGCGGGTGACGTCCACCTCGTGCACCTGGGTGAGCTGGGTGGACAGGTCGAGGGACTCGCGCATGCGCTGGGCGATGACCTGGCGGATGCGCGGCGCCTTCTCCACCTCGCCGCGGACCGAGGGGTCCACGGAGGAGCTCGCGGCCGGGGCGGACGCAGCGGCCGGGGCCGACGACGGGGCGGCAGCCTCGGAGGCCTGCTCGGCCGGAGCCTCGGACCCGCCCGCGGCGGCCTGCGAGGCCAGCGCGGCGGCGAGCACGTCCTGCTTGCGGATGCGGCCGCCGACGCCCGTGCCGCGGACCGTGGACAGGTCCACGTTGTTCTGGTGGGCCAGGCGGCGCACCAGCGGGGTCACGTAGCCCTGGCCGGGCTCGGTGGCGGAGGGCGCCTCGGCGGACTCGGCCTGCGCGGAGTCGCGCTCAGCGGACTCGCGCCGGGAGGCCTCCTCGGACGGGGACGCCTCGGGCGTCTTCTCCGACTTCTCGGCGCCGGCGGCCTCGGCGGCCTCCTCGGTCTCCTCGGGGGCCTCGGCCTCGGTCGCCTTGTCCTCGATCTCCTCGGCGGACGCCTCGTCCTGACCGGAGGAGCCCTCCGACGGGGCGGAGCCGCCGCCGGCGGAGCCGGAGCCGACGAGCGCGAGGACGGCGCCCACCTCGACGGTGTCGTCCTCCTCCGCACGGATCTCCAGGAGGGTGCCCGCCACGGGGGAGGGGATCTCGGTGTCGACCTTGTCGGTGGAGACCTCGAGCAGCGGCTCGTCGACCTCGACCTCGTCGCCGACGGACTTCAGCCAGCGGGTCACGGTGCCCTCGGTCACGGACTCGCCCAGCGCGGGCAGGGTGACCTCGGAGGCCTCGCCGCCGGCCGACGGGGCCTCGTCCGAGCCCTGGTCGGTGGAGGCGCGCTCCTCCGGGGCCGGCTCGCCTGCGGGCTCCTGCTGGGCGTCGTCCTGCTGCGCCTCCTCGACGGCGGGCTCCTCGGCCGCGGCGTCGTCCTCCGACGCGTCGGCGGAGCCGCCGCCGGAGCCGTCGCCGATCGTGGCCAGCGGGGCGCCGACCTCGACCGTGTCGTCCTCCTCGACCAGGATCTCCTCGAGCACGCCGGCCACGGGGGACGGGATCTCGGTGTCGACCTTGTCGGTGGAGACCTCCACCAGGGGCTCGTCGACGGCGACCTCGTCGCCGACGGCCTTGAGCCAGCGGGTCACGGTGCCCTCGGTGACGGATTCGCCCAGGGCGGGCAGGTTCACGGTTTCAGACATGGTTCCGATGCTCCTCATGAGGGGTGGGCGCCGGGGGCGCCCACCCGGGGTTGCGAGGTGGGCCCGACGCACGGACCCGGGATGGTCAGTGCGGTGGGTCAGCTGTGCAGCGGGTGGCCGAACAGGGCCATGGCGGCCTCGCCCAGGGCCTCGTTCTGCGTGGGGTGCGCGTGCACGAACTGGGCGACGTCCTCGGGGTAGGCCTCCCAGTTCACGATGAGCTGCGCCTCGCCGATCTGCTCGCCGATGCGCTTGCCGATGCCGTGCACGCCCACGATCGGGCCGTTCTTCTGGCGGATCATCTTGATGATGCCGCCGGTGCCGAGGATCGAGGACTTGCCGTTGCCGGCCAGGTTGTACTCGGCGACCTCGACGTTGTCCTTGCCGAACTTCTCCTCCGCCTTGGGCTGGGTGTAGCCCACGGACATGATCTCCGGCTCGGTGAAGGTGACCTTCGGGATGTTGATGTCCTCGACGACCATCGGCTTGTTGCCGGCGATCTCCTCGGCCACGAAGATGCCCTGCTGGAAGCCGCGGTGCGCCAGCTGCAGACCGGGGACGATGTCGCCCACGGCGTAGATGTTGCCGACGCCGGTGTGCAGACGCTCGTCGGTGAGGACGAAGCCGCGGTCCATCTTGACGCCCTGCTCCTCGTAGCCGAGGCCCTCGGTGTTCGGGCCGCGGCCGACGGCGACGAGGCAGACCTCGGCCTCGAACTCCTTGCCGTCCGCGAGGGTCACCTTGACGCCCGAGTCGGTCTCCTCGACCTTGTCGAAGAACGTGCCCAGGTTGGTCTTGATGCCCTTCTTCTTGAACTCGCGCTCGAGGACCTTGATGATCGCCGGGTCCTCGTTGGGGACCAGGGTCTTCAGGCCCTCGATGATGGTGACGTCGACGCCGAAGGAGTTCCACAGGGACGCGAACTCGGAGCCGATGACACCGCCGCCGAGCACGATGGCCGACTTCGGGGTGTAGTCCAGCTCGAGGGCCTCCGTGGAGGTCATGATCTTCTTGGAGATGGGCAGGCCCATGGTCTTGGCCACGGAGCCGGAGGCCAGCACGATGTTCTCCGCCGTGTAACGGGTGCCGTCGACCTCGACCTCGTTCTTCGAGACGAGCTTGCCCTCGCCCTCGATGACCTGGACCTTGCGCATCTTCAGCAGGCCGGCCAGGCCCTTGTGCTTGCCGGCGACGATGCCGTCCTTGTAGTCGCGCACCTTCGCCATGTCCACGGACTCGAGGGTCGCGTTGACGCCGAACTTGGCGGCGTTGCGGGTCTCATCGGCCACCTCGGCGGCGTGCAGGTAGGCCTTCGTGGGGATGCAACCCCAGTGCAGGCAGGTGCCGCCGACCTTGGACTTCTCCACGAGGGCGACGGACTTGCCGTACTGCACGGAACGCAGGGCTGCGGCGTACCCGGCGGAGCCACCGCCGAGGACGAGGACGTCGAATTCCTGAGCGGTTGCCTTGTCGGCCACGGTGTTGCTCCTTGGTGCTGGGTTCGGTGGATCGTGGTGGTGGTGCGTCACCGCCACCCCCGGCCGTCGGCGGCGGGCCGCGCGGCCGGGGATGCGGTGGACATCGGGACCAACCTTACCGGGCACGCCCCTCGATGAGACCCAACAGGGTCCGCACCATCACGCCGGTGGCGTCCTGCGGGGTGTAGCCGTACGCGGCCGACTCGTTGAAGGAGGGACCGGCGATGTCGAGGTGGGCCCAGGGGGTCCGCGCGGCGGCGTCGCCCTCCGGCCGTCCGGCGTCGACGAATTCTCGCAGGAAGGTGGCGGCGGTCATCATGCCGCCGAAGCGGTCGCCCATGTTGGAGATGTCCGCGACGCGCGAATTGAGCGAGGCGCGCAGCTGCTCCGGCAGGGGCATGCCCCACGCGAGCTCCCCGGCGGCGTCGGCCGCGGCGACGACCTCGTCGCGCAGCGCGTCGTCACCCATGACGCCCGTGTGGCGCACGCCGAGGGCGACCAGCTGGGCGCCGGTGAGGGTGGCCACGTCGAGCACCGCGTCGGGGCGCTCGTCGGTGGCCGCCACGAGGGCGTCGGCCATGACGACGCGGCCCTCGGCGTCCGTGTTCATGACCTCCACGGTCTTGCCGCCGTACATCGTGATGACGTCGGACGGGCGGATGGCGGTGCCCGAGGGCATGTTCTCGGCCAGCGCCAGCCAGCCGGTCACCTTCACAGGGACGTCCAGGGCCGCGGCGGCGCGCACGACGGCGAAGACGGTGGCGGCGCCGGCCATGTCCGACTTCATCGTCATCATCGAGGCGGCGGGCTTCAGCGAGATGCCGCCCGTGTCGAAGGTGATGCCCTTGCCCACCAGCGCGATGTGCGCGGCGGCGTCGGCCGGCGCGTGCTCGATGCGCACGAGCCGCGGCGGGCGGGAGGAGCCCTGGCCGATCGCGAGGATGCCGCCGAAGCCCTCGGCGCGCAGGCGGTCCTCGTCCCACACGTCCACGCTCACGGACGAGTCCGCGAGGTCCTCCGTGACCGCGTCCGCGAACGTGGCCGGGTAGAGGTGCGAGGGGGCCGTGTTCACCAGGTCGCGCACGGCGCAGACCGCGTCGCCCACGACGGCGGCCCGGCGCAGCACGGGGTCGGCGTCCGCGGCGGCGAGCGGGGTGACGACCTCGACCTCGCGGACGGGACGGGACGTGTCCGTCTCGGCGCGGGCGCGCTCGGACTTCTGGGCGGTGAAGGCGTACGCGCTCAGGACGGCGCCCTCGGCGACGGCGGCCAGTCGGGCCGGGGTGTCGGCCGGCAGGGCCAGGGCCACGGCGTCGGTGCCGGCCAGGGAGCGCACGGCAGCCCCGGCGGCGCGGCGCAGGGACTCGTCCGCGGCCTCGCCGTCGTCGTCCAGACCGCCGACGCCGGCCAGGACCAGCAGCGGCACCGGCACGCCGCCCAGGCCCGGCAGGCGATGGACCTCGTCCTCGGCGCCCCGCACGCCCAGCAGCTCGAACGAGGCCTCGAGGGCGGTGGCCGCCTCGGCCGGCAGCGCGTCCGTCAGGAGCACGGGGCCGTCCGGGCCGGTGCCCACCCCCACCACGAGGGCGGAGGCGGTCAAGTCCTCCAGGGCGCGGGCGGTCAGGGTCGGGCGGTCCAGGGTGATCACGGACGGGCCTCTCTTCCGGGGGTGGGGGATGCGCCCGGCGGGGTGGGCCGGGCCGTCCCGCGTCATCCTAGCTGTAAGAGGTCATGACGTTGTTGACTCGGGCCGGGGCCAACGAGGCCGGAGGGGCGTCCCCGCAGGAGGTATGAGGCCGATGGTAGTTGTAGTGGTTCACCCACACGGCCAGCGCCTCACGCCGAGC
>NZ_JAKRLB010000032.1:0-15626 GCF_022664405.1 Micrococcus luteus
GGGCCATTTTGGTATAGCTGGGTCCCCCGCGCCGCCGTCGCCCCGAGCCTGCACGGGCACCCCGGCGCCCCCGGTGGCGTCCCCGCCGGCTGGCCCGGCCGCCGGCCCGCGGCCCGCCCCGCGCCGGACTGGACCCCGGGTCGGTTCCACTGGGGCGACGCCGTCGTGGTGCTCGTGTACGTGGCGCTCATGGTGCTCGGGCTGGGGCTGTGGCTGGCGGTGTCGCTCGGCCTGGTCCCCGGTGACCTCGAGGCGTTCGACCTGGTCCGCGACGGGTTCACGGTGAACATCGTCAGCTACGCGATCCTCGTGGTGCTCGTGCTGGCCGTGGCCTGGCGCCCGCTCGTGACGTCGCTGCGGGTGTTCCGCACGGGGACGTGGTGGAAGCTGTTTCTGCTGCCCGCCACGTGGCTGGCGTGCATCGTCGTGAACGTGATCGTGCTGAGCCTCATCGGGGAGGCGCAGACCAGCGCCAACCAGGCCGCGCTCGAGGAGATGACCACGCAGGCCCCGCCCGTGCTCATGATCCTCATGACCGTGGTGGCCGCCCCGCTCGTGGAGGAGTACCTGTTCCGCCACCTGCTGATCGGCAAGCTCTCCCGCTGGATCAACGTGTGGGTGTGCGCCGTGGTCTCCGTGCTCGCGTTCACACTCCTGCACTTCCTCGGCACCGGCGGCGACTTCCGGCTCGTGGAGACCGTCCCGTACCTGACCCTCGCGGTGGCGATCACGGTGTCCTACATCCTGATGGGCCGCTCGTTCGGGTACGCGGTGCTGCTGCACATGGTGAACAACGGCATCGCCATCGCGATGCTCTACCTCGTGGCCCCCCTGCTGCCGGACACGCTGCCCGGCCCCACTGCCCCGACCACGGCGCTGGCCCCGCTGCTGGCCCTGCTGGGCTGAGATGGCAGGACCCTCCGGCTCGACGGCGGCGCCCGCCCCGCAGGACGCGCGCGCCCTCACGCGGCGCATCCTCGCGCTCGCGGTCCCCGCGTTCGGCGCGCTCATCGCGGAGCCGCTGTTCCTGCTGGCCGACACCGCGATCATCGGGCACCTGGGCACGGCCCAGCTGGCCGGCGTCGGGATCGGCACCACCATCCTGCACACGCTCACCGGCCTCATGATCTTCCTGGCCTACGCCACCACCCCGGCGGTGGCCCGGCTGATCGGGGCGGGGGACCCGGCCGCCGCGATGGACCGCGGCCGCGACGGCATCTGGCTGGGCCTGCTGCTCGGCGCGGTGCTGGCCGTCCTCGGCTGGCTCGCGGCCCCCGCGCTGACGGCGGCCCTCGGCGCGACGGGCGAGGTGCAGGCCCACGCCGTCGCCTACCTGCGCTGGTCCATGCCGGGGCTGCCGGCCCTGCTGGCCGTGCTCGCGGCCACCGGGGTGCTCCGCGGCCTCCAGGACACCGTGACGCCGCTCGTGGTGGCGGGTGTGGGCTTCGGCGCGAACGTCGGGCTGAACGTGGCCCTGGTGTACGGGCTGGGCTGGGGCGTAGCTGGCTCGGCCGTCGGCACGTCCGTGGTGCAGTGGGCGATGCTCGTGACATACCTGTTCGTGCTGGCCCCGCGCTTCCGCCGCTCGGGCACGGTGTGGGCGCCCCGTGCGTCGGGCATGCGCGCCACGGCCCAGGTGGGCTCGTGGCTGCTGCTGCGCACCGCGAGCCTGCGCGCGGCCATCCTCATCACCGTCATGGCCGCCGCCGGCGCGGGCGACCTCACCCTCGCCGCGCACCAGCTCGTCTTCACGCTGTTCTCCACGCTGGCGTTCGCCCTCGACGCCCTCGCGATCGCCGCGCAGGCCCTGATCGGCGCCGAGCTCGGGGCCGCCCGGCCGGATGCGGCCCGTCGCCTCACCCGGACGATGGTGCGCTGGGGGCTGGGCTTCGGCGTCGTGACCGGGGCCGTGCTGGCCCTGGCGGCACCGGTGCTGCCGGGGCTGTTCACCACGGACCCGACCGTGCAGGCCGCCGCCACCGTGGGCCTGTGGGTGCTGGCCGCCGGGCAGCCGGTGGCCGGGTACGTGTTCGTGCTGGACGGCGTGCTGATCGGCGCCGGCGACGCCCGCTACCTCGCCCTCGCCGGCCTCGTGAACCTCGTGGTCTACGCGCCGGCGCTCTGGGTGCTCGCGCAGCTCGCCACGGGCGGATTCGGCTGGACCGCGGCCTGGCCCGGACCGAACGCCGCCGTGCCCGACGCCGGCGTGCAGCTGGGCCTGCTCTGGCTCGGCTTCGCAGGGGTCTACATGGGGATGCGGGCGCTCACCCTCGGCTGGCGGGCCCGGCGCGACGACTGGATGCGGCTCGGCGTCGTGTGAGCGCGTCCGGGCGGTGACGCGCGGGCCGGGCCGCGGCCGCACTGCTCCTAGACTGGGGCGGTGGCTACCGTGCAGACCCCCCTCGAGATCTCGTCCGTGGTGTTCAAGCCGATCCTGATCCGCGCCGTGGTGGCGCTGGCGTTCGGTCTGACCACCGTGTTCGTCGCCGAGCCGGGCCTGACGTGGATGAAGGTCATGTTCGCGCTGTACCTGGTGTTCTCCGGTTCGGCGATGTGGGAGTACCTGCGCCGCGACCCGGTGCCCGTGGCCATGCGCTCCCCGCTGTCCCTGGCGGCGGCCGCGTGGATGCTCGGCGTGATCGTGCTGCTGTTCCTGGGGTCCCCGGCGGCGGTGGGCGTGGCGGCCGGCGCCGCCCTCGTGCTCGGCGGCGTCGCCGAGCTCGTGGCGTGGGCCCGCCACCGCCGCGAGTTCATCCCCGCGCGGGACCAGCTGTGGACCGGACTCGTGGGCCTGCTCTCCGGGGGCGGCGTGGTCGTGGCCGCCCTGCAGGGCTTCGGCCCGCACGCCCTGCTCGGCATCGCCGGCGGCGGGGCGATCCTGATCGGCGTGCTCCTGATGGTCTCCGGGCTCGGCTTCCACCACGAGGTGCGCCGGGACCGGGGCACGGCCAGGGGCCTCTGAACCGGGCCGACGTCGTCGTCCTGACCCGCGGGGCGGACGTTCGCCGGGGGAGGACCTCGGGGCCCCGAGGGGCCACCCGTCGGCCGGACGCGTAGACTGGCTCCGGTCCGCCGCGCCCCGAGGGCCTCAGCCCCGGGCGCCTGCGCGGGCCGTGTCGCCCCAGCCGCCCCCAGCCGTCAGGAGTCCCGCCGTGAGCGCACCGTCCCCCCGCCCGTCCGCCGATCGCGCCGGATCCGGCCGCCCGGCACGCGGCGGTCTGCGCACCACGGTCAAGGGCCCGCTCGTCTTCTCCGCCGTGCTCGGCCTGATCGGCGGGGTGATCGCCGGCATCACCGCCTCCGGCGGCACCCAGAATCCACTGCGCGTCGACATCGCGCTGATCGCCTTCGGCGTCTTCTTCATGACCTCGCTCGTGGTGGTGGCCATGCTGCAGCTCGCCGCGCGCGAGAACCCGGACCACCTCTCCCAGGGCTCCGGTGTGAACCGCTCCTCCGAGGAGATGTTCCGCAAGGCCGCCGCCGACCGCCGCGCCCAGGCCGCCGCCGAGCGCCGCGAGCAGGGCGGCACCGGAGGCGACGCCCCCCGCGCCTGAGCCCGGCGCCTCAGAACCCGAGGCTGCGTGCCTCCCGCCGCAGCGCGTCCGCCGAGGCGTGCAGCGCCCGCATCTCCGCGTCGTCCAGCTCGGGCTGGATCACGCGGGTGACGCCGTCGCGCCCCACCACGGATGGCATGGACAGGGCGACGTCCGAGAGCCCGTGGACGCCGTCGAGCACGGTGGAGACCGGCAGAATGGCGTGCTGGTCGCGCAGGATCGCCTCGAGCAGGCGGGTCGTGGCCACGCCGACCGCGTACGTGGTGGCGCCCTTGCCCTGGATCACCTCGTACGCGGCGTGCACCACGGTGTCCGCCACCTCGTCCAGGTCGGCGCGGGTGAACAGCGGGTCGACCGGCGTCGGCCACTCCAGGATGGGCGTCGGGCCGATGCGCGCCGAGCTCCACGCGGGGAACTCCGTGTCCCCGTGCTCGCCGAGGATGGCCGCGTGCACCGACGACGGGTGGACCTGCGCCCGCGACGCCAGCAGCCACCGCAGGCGGGACGTGTCCAGGAGGGTGCCCGAGCCGATCACCCGGCCGGCAGGCAGACCGGTGAGGCGCTGGGCCACCAGCGTGAGGACGTCCACGGGATTGGTGACGAGCACGATCAGCGCCTCCGGCGCGTGCGCCTGCACCTGGGGCAGCAGGCCGCGCAGGATCTCCACGTTGTGCGCGCCGAGGTCGAGGCGGGTCTGCCCCGGCTTCTGCTTGGCGCCGGCCGTGATCACCACGACCTCGCAGCCGGCCAGGACGTCCGGGTCCGCGCCGCCGGTCATCGCCGACGCGGAGGTGAACGGGGTGCCGTGGGCCAGGTCGAGGACCTCGGCGCGGACCTTGGGCTCGTCGATGTCGTACAGGGCGACCTCGCGGGCGACGCCGCGGATCAGCGCCGCATAGCAGATCGCCGTGCCGACGCCGCCGGCCCCCACGACGCCGACCTTGCGGTGGGCGGGTCCGAGGGACGCGGGGGCGGCGGGGGAGTGGGCGGGGGTGTGCTCGCTCATGCCTCGCAGGCTAGGGGTGTCCGGTCGGCCGACGGAACCACGAGGCCGCCCCGTCCCCCGGCGGGTGGGGCCGGGTCAGTCCTTCTTCTTGTCCGACTTCTTCTTGCCGGCCTTCTTCTCCGCCTTCTTGCGGGCCTTCTTCTCCGCCTTCCTGCGCTCCTTCTTCTCCTTCTTGGTCTCCCGGCGGGGCTCGTCGGCGGCGGCCTCGGAGTCCACGACGGCCTCCGGCGCCTCCGCCTCCTCCGGCCCGGCCGGATCCGCCGCGGGGGCGGACTCCGCCGCCTCGGCCAGCCGTGCCCGGTAGGAGCGCACGTGGGTGCGGTTGGCGCAGTTGGCCTCGTCGCAGAACCGCTTGGACCGGTTCCGGCTGGCGTCCACGAGCGCGTTCTCGCAGTCCTCGCCCTCGCACACGCGCAGGCGGGTCAGCTCGCCGTCCATCGCGGTCTCCGCCAGCGCGAGGGCGGCCATCGCGGCCAGCCGCTCCACCGCGTCGGCGGGGACCTGCGCCGGGGCCAGCCCGACGACGTCGCCCCCGGCCGTCAGCCGCAGCGGCCCGGCCGCGGCGAGGAGGGCGTTCACGCGCTCCACGGCGGCCGCCTCGTCCACGGCGGCGAGGGCCCAGACCTCGGCCAGACGGCCGCGGAGTTCGCGGCCACGCACGGCCGCGGCGGCGGCCAGGCGGAGGCGGACCTCGTCCTCCTGGAGTTCAGGGACGAGGGAGGGCAGCTGCGTGGCGGCGGTGAACCGCTCGTCGGCCGGCTGACCGCCCCGCAGTCCGGGGGCGGTGTTCAGGAACGCGGCCAGGGAGGCGAGGCGGGAGAGCGTCGGCGCGGAGAGCATGGGGAAATCGTACGGCGGGCCCGCCCTCCCGTCACCGGCTTCACGCCGCGTATCGGGTCGCCTCCGGCGCCGTCCCGTCCAGTACCCTGACCCCCACGGACCCCGTCTGCGCGGCGGGGTGCACCCATGGGGCCGGAGGGGCCCCCGAACCAGCACAGGAGACCTCCATGTCCCAGACCTCCCAGGCGACCGGTCGCCTCTCCGCCGGGCACGTCATCGTCAAGACCCTCGAGTCCCACGGCGTGAAGCGCGTCTACTCCGTGCCGGGCGAGTCCTACCTGGACGTCCTGGACGGCCTGTACGACTCGGGCATCGAGAACGTGGTGTGCCGCCACGAGGGCGGCGCCACGTACATGGCCGAGGCCGACGGCAAGATGAACGTGGTCCCCGGCGTCGCCATGGTGACGCGCGGCCCGGGCGCCGCGAACGCCCACGTCGGCCTGCACACCGCGTGGCAGGACTCGACGGCGCTCGTGCTGTTCGTCGGCCTGATCCCGTTCGAGCACCGCGACCGCGAGGCCTTCCAGGAGTTCGACCCGCACGCCTGGTTCGGCACCGGTGCGAAGCGCGTGATGGTCCTGGACCACCCGGAGCGCGCCTCCGAGATCGTGGCCGAGGCCATGTTCGCCGCCAGCTCGGGCCGGCCCGGGCCCGTCGTCGTCGGCCTGCCGGAGGATGTGATCCGCCAGGAGATCGACGCGCACCTGCACCCGCAGATCCCCGTGGCCCCGGGCGGCATGACCGTGGAGGACTGGAAGTCCCTGCACGCCGCGCTCAAGGAGTCCCGCAAGCCGCTGTTCATCACCGGTGGCAACGACTGGACGGACGAGGGTGCGCAGACCCTGACGACGTGGCTGGAGGAGCACAAGATCCCCGCCGCCGCCGAGTGGCGCACCGAGGGCACCGTGCCGTTCTCCTCGCCGTCCTACGTGGGCCCGATCGGCTACGGTCGCCCGAAGCCGACCTACGACATGCTCGAGGAGACCGACCTCATCGTGTTCGTCGGCACCGTGCCGGGCGACGTCGTGACCAACGGCTTCACCATCCGCCAGAACTGGGACAAGAAGAACTTCCTGGTCACCATCGACCCGTCCCTGCGCGGCCGCTCCGGCCCCGTGTCCCACCAGATCGTGGCCAAGCCGGACGTGTTCATCCGCGACCTCGTCCGCATGGAGCTCGAGGTCAAGCCGGAGTGGGAGGAGTGGACCTCCCGCATGCGCGGCGAGCAGGAGAAGTTCGCGGCCCTGCCCCCGGCCGAGCCGTCCGAGGGTCAGGCGAAGATGGCCACCCTCATGGCCAACCTGGTGCCGAAGCTGCCGAAGGACTCGATGATCTCCCTCGGCGCGGGCGAGCACACCAACTGGGCGCACCGGTACTTCCCGACCGAGGGCTACCGCGCCATGATCTCGGCCCGCAACGGCTCCATGGGCTACTCGGTGCCGGGCGCCGTGGCCGCGTCCCTGAACTTCCCGGACCGCACCGTGGTGACCATCGCCGGCGACGGCGAGTTCCTCATGAACGGCCAGGAGCTGGCGACCGCCGCGCAGTACGGCGCGAAGCCCCTCGTGATCGTCATGGACAACCAGGAGTACGGCACCATCCGCACCCATCAGGAGCGCAAGTACCCCGAGCGCGTCTCCGGCACCCAGCTGAAGAACCCCGACTTCGCCGCCATGGCCCAGGCGTTCGGCGGCTTCGGGGTGCGCGTGGAGCGGGACGCGGACGTGCCGGCGGCCGTGGACGCGGCGCTCAAGGCGGTCCAGGAGGAGGGCCGGTTCGCGCTCATCCACCTGATCGTGGAGCAGCGCGTCAAGGCCTACTGAGGCCGGCGGCGCGGCGCGGTCGTCGCCGTTCCTCCGGTCAGGCCGCCGTCGTGGGGACGACGAAGCGCAGCGTCGGGACGGGGAAGGGTGCACCGTCGAGGTCCGTCTCGACCCGGTCCCGCAGCACGCCCCCGCACGCGCGGATCGTGGCCACGGAGGCGGTGTTCGTCTCGTCGCACGTGAGCAGGGCGGTGGACACCCCGCGTGCGGCCAGCAGTGTCAGGGCGCCGCGCAGCAGGCGCGCGGCGTGGCCCCGCCGCCGGAACGCGGGCCGCACCGCGTAGCCCACGTGCCCGTTGACGTGGCGCAGCGCGTCGTTCAGCTCCCACCGCACGGACACCCGGCCCACCAGCTCGCCCGCCTCGTCCACGCCCACGTAGAAGGAGGCGGGCACGCGGCCGGGTTCGACGTCGCCGCGCGCCTCGGCGGCGAACGCGCGGCGGATCGCGGGGAAGGAGCGGGTGCCGGCCATCAGGAAGTCGAACCCCTCCCGATGCAGCTCGGCGTCCGCCTCGCGCGCCGCGATCTCGTCCGCGGCGCGCAGCGGGCGCAGCAGGAGGCCGTCCACGGTGACGGTGGGGCTGGGGTCCGGGAGCATGTGCCGAGTGTACGAGGGGGACGCCGGGCGTGGCCGCGTGAGCCGCCCGCCGCCCCAGCCCTCGTGCTTTCCCCACCTCCGCGCCACCCCCGCGCCGTGAGCCAGACGTTTCGGTCGTGATCAGCCCCTGATTGCAGCCGAAACGTCTGGCTCGCGGCGAAGCACCTGGCCCTGCGCGCGACCCAGCCCACGGCACAGCACTCGGTGCACCCTCCGGTCCGCCCCCGACGCGAGCTGGGGTGACGTGGGTCACATGGGGGGGCTAGGGTGGGGGGGGACCGACGATCGCCTATCCCCAGGAGGCCGCGATGACCGTGCCGTCCTCGTCGGCGGAGCACGCGCCCGCGCTCGAGGCTCGCCCCGAGATGCCGGGCGAGACCGTGTCCCGCGTCGCCATGACGCCCGCGGCGCTCGAGCTGATCCGCCGACTCCTCCCGATCCATGGCCCGCTCATGTTCCACCAGTCCGGCGGCTGCTGCGACGGCTCCGCGCCCATGTGCTATCCCGCCGGCGACTTCACGACCGGCGCCGCCGACGTCCTGCTGGGCACCTTCGCGCTGCCGGCCGAGGGGGACCAGGCCGCCGTGGAGATCCCGTTCTGGATGTCCGCCGCCCAGTTCGAGTACTGGAAGCACACCCACCTCACCCTGGACGTGGTGGACGGGCGCGGCTCCGGCTTCTCCGTCGAGGCGCCCGAAGGCAAGCGGTTCCTGATCCGTTCGCGGTTGATGGCCGGCTCGGGATGAGCTCGACCCTCGCCACCGGCGCCTACCGACGCGCCGTGGACCGGGCCCACGAGTCCCTCGACTCGGTCCGCCTGTCGCTCGCGCCGTCGTCGTCCACCGCTCCGACCGGCGCGGACCAGGGCCTGCGCGCCGCCCTCCAGGGGCTGCGGCGGGAGGTCCGCGAGTCCTGGCTGCGCTCCCTCGGCGCCCTCACCCCGGCGGGGTCGGCCCTCGACGCAGGAGCTTCCGCGGCCGCGCCCGCGGTGCCCGGCCAGACCGACCCGGCCACCCTCGCCGACGACGACCTCGCCGCCGCCCGCCGCGAGCAGCGTCTCGCCGTGGCCCTGCCGGTGGTCCGCCGCATGCTCATCCAGCCCGCGGCCGAGGCCGGGATGCTCGCCGCGATCGGCAACGCGCGCGGCCACCTGCTGTGGGTCGAGGGCGACCGGACTGCGGTGCGCCACGCCGAGACCATGGGCTTCGTGGCCGGCGCCGACTGGTCCGAGGCGTCCATGGGCACCTCCGCCCCCGGCATCGTCCTCGCGACCGGCGCCCCCACGCAGGTCAGCCGCGGCGAGCACCTGAGCCCGCGCGTGCACCCGTGGAGCTGTTCGGCCGTCCCGCTCACGGACCCGGGCACCGGGCGGCTCGTCGGGGTCCTGGACCTCACGGGCGGCGAGGACGCCGTCAGCCACCTCGCCCTGCCGCTGCTCCAGGCCACCGTGGACGCCGTGCACGCCGCCTGGCGGGACCTGCCCGCCCCGTCCCGGGGCCGTCTCCGCGGCACCGTCCCGACGCCGGGCCCCTCGGCTCCGCCGTCCGCCTCGCCGGGGCCGAGTCCCACCGCCGCGCCGCACCGCCACGACGAGGCCGCGGGCCTGCTGCGCGTCACCGGCCACCTGCCGCCCACGCTGGACGGGGTCGAGCTCACCGGCCGGCACGCCGAGATCCTCACCCTCCTCGCGTGGCACGGCCCGGGCCTGACCGGCGCCGAGCTCGAGGTCGCGCTGTATCCGGAGGAGACGGCCGGGCCCCGGTCCGCGCCGGGCGACGCCCCCGCCCGGGCCATCTCGCTGCGCGCCGAGGTGCATCGACTCCGCCGGGCGCTGCGGGACGTGGGGGCGCCGGTGGAGCTGCTGTCCCGGCCGTACCGGCTCGTGGGGGAGGTGCACGCGGACCTGCTGTGCGCGCGGGAGGCGCTGCGCGCCGGGGACCTGGACCGTGCGTTGCACGCGGCGGCCGGGCCGGTGCTGCCGCGGTCGGCGTCCCCCGGTGTCGCCTCGATCCGCGCGGAGCTGGGGGAGGCGCTGCGCGAGGCCGTCGCCCAGGACGCGGATGTCGACCAGCTCTGGGCCTACCTGGGCCGCCCCGAGGCCCGCGACGACGTCGAGCTCTGGGGCGCCGCCCTGCGTCTGCTGCCGACGGACTCGCCGCGGCGCGCGCTCGCCGTGGCCACGCTCGAGCGGATCGAGCGGGACCTGGCCTGACCCGGCCCGCACCTCACCCCCGCCCGGCTGCAACCTTCGTGCAACCTCCTTGTGACTAGGGTCACAGCCACGGCAGGGCGCCACCCGGCGCCGAGGCAAGCGCAGGCAAAGGAGCCAGCACCATGACCGTCTACGCATTCCCGGGCACCGAGGGAGCCAAGGTCGAGTTCAAGCCCCGCTACGAGCACTTCATCGGCGGAGAGTGGACACCCCCGGTCAAGGGCCAGTACTTCGAGAACGTCACGCCCGTGACGGGCAAGGTGTTCTGCGAGGTCGCCCGCGGCACGGCCGAGGACATCGACGTCGCCCTCGACGCCGCCTGGAAGGCCGCCCCGGCCTGGGGCGCCACCTCGCCGGCCGAGCGGGCGCTCGTGCTGCACCGCATCGCGGACCGCATGGAGGAGAACCTCGAGATGCTGGCGGTCGCGGAGACCTGGGACAACGGCAAGGCCGTCCGGGAGACCCTCAACGCGGACGTCCCGCTGGCCATCGACCACTTCCGGTACTTCGCCGGCGCGATCCGCGCGCAGGAGGGCGGCCTGTCCCAGGTGGACGAGGACACCGTCGCCTATCACTTCCACGAACCGCTCGGCGTGGTCGGCCAGATCATCCCGTGGAACTTCCCGCTGCTGATGGGGGTGTGGAAGCTGGCGCCCGCGCTGGCCGCGGGCAACGCCGTCGTGATCAAGCCCGCCGAGCAGACCCCGGCCTCGATCATGGTGTTCATCGAGCTGATCGCGGACCTGCTGCCGGCCGGCGTCGTCAACGTGGTCAACGGCTTCGGCCTCGAGGCCGGCAAGCCGCTCGCGCAGTCGCCGCGCATCCGCAAGATCGCGTTCACGGGCGAGACGACGACGGGCCGGCTGATCATGCAGTACGCCTCGGAGAACATCATCCCGGTGACCCTGGAGCTGGGCGGCAAGTCGCCCA
The DNA here is from genome assembly GCF_022664405.1 of Micrococcus luteus. NCBI lineage: Bacteria > Bacillati > Actinomycetota > Actinomycetes > Micrococcales > Micrococcaceae > Micrococcus > Micrococcus luteus. The sequence goes on from NZ_JAKRLB010000032.1 coordinate 10,964, forward strand.
ACGTCTTCTTCGAGGACGTCATGGCGAACGACGACGCCTACTGGGACAAGGCGCAGGAGGGCTTCACCCTGTTCGCGCTGAACCAGGGCGAGGTCTGCACGTGCCCGTCGCGTGCGCTCGTGCAGGAGTCGATCGCGGAGAAATTCCTCGACGCCGTCGTGGAGCGGACCTCGCGCATCGTGACCGGCAACCCCCTCGACACGGACGTGATGATGGGCGCCCAGGCCTCCAACGACCAGCTCGAGAAGATCACGTCCTACCTGGACATCGGCCGTCAGGAGGGCGCCGAGGTGCTGATCGGTGGCGCCCGCGCCGAGATGGAGGGCGAACTGGCCGGCGGCTACTACGTGCAGCCCACGATCTTCCGCGGGGACAACTCGATGCGCATCTTCCAGGAGGAGATCTTCGGGCCGGTGGTCTCGACGACCACGTTCACCGACTTCGACGACGCCATGCGGATCGCCAACGACACGCTCTACGGGCTCGGCGCCGGCGTGTGGTCCCGGAACGGCAACACCGCCTATCGCGCGGGCCGGGCGATCCAGGCCGGCCGCGTGTGGGTGAACAACTACCACGCCTACCCGGCCCACGCCGCGTTCGGCGGGTACAAGTCCTCCGGCATCGGCCGCGAGAACCACCTGATGATGCTCGACCACTACCAGCAGACCAAGAACCTGCTCGTCTCCTACTCCGAGGACAAGCTCGGGTTCTTCTGAGCCGGCGCCGGCACCGCACGACCCCCCTCCCCATCCCACGAAAGGTGATCCCCCATGACCACGATGAAGGCAGCCGTCGTCACCCAGTTCGGCACAGAGGCCGACGTCCAGGAGGTCGAGCGCCCGACGCCCGGCCAGCACCAAGCGCTCGTGAAGCTCATCTCCTCGGGCGTCTGCCACACGGACCTGCACGCGATGGAGGGTGACTGGCCGGTGAAGCCGACCCCGCCGTTCATCCCGGGCCACGAGGGCGTGGGCATCGTCGAGGAGGTCGGACCCGACGTCGAGAACCTCAAGGTCGGGGACATGGTCGGCAACGCGTGGCTGTGGGGCGCGTGCGGCCACTGCCAGTACTGCCGCACCGGGTGGGAGACCCTGTGCGAGGAGCAGATCAACGGCGGCTACTCCATGAACGGATCCTTCGGCGAGTACATGCTCGTGGACGCCCGCTACGCGCCCCTGATCCCCGAGGGCGCGGACCCGATGGAGGTCGGCCCGATCCTGTGCGCCGGCGTCACGGTGTACAAGGGGCTGAAGCAGACCGAGGTGCGGCCCGGGCAGTGGGTCGTGATCTCCGGCATCGGTGGCCTGGGGCACATCGCGGTGCAGTACGCCGTGGCGATGGGCATGCGCGTGGTGGCCGTGGACGTCGCGGACGACAAGCTGGCGCTCGCCTCCCGGCACGGCGCGGAGCTGACCGTGAACGCGAACGTCGCGGACCCCTCCGTGGAGATCCAGGAGAAGATCGGCGGCGCCCACGGCGTGCTCGTCACGGCCGTGCACCCGCAGGCGTTCGGCCAGGCCATCGCGATGACCCGCCGCGGCGGCACCATCGTGTTCAACGGCCTGCCCCCGGGCGACTTCCCCGCGCCGATCTTCGACATCGTCCTCAAGGGCCTGACCATCCGCGGCTCGATCGTGGGCACCCGGCAGGACATGGTCGAGGCACTCGAGTTCTACGCGGCCGGGAAGATCCACCCGACGTTCCACACCCGCCCGCTCACCGAGATCAACGACGTATTCGACGAGATGCGCCACGGCAAGATCGAGGGCCGCGTCGTCATCGACTACGCGATGCAGGACTGACGTGTCGCCTGGGCGTCGGCTGGGCGCGGGGTAGTATCGACACATCACGCGCACCAGTGCGACGGCGGTCGTCCCGCCCGGAGACCCGGGCCGGGGCGGCCGCCGTCGTCGTCGCGGGGACGGGTCGCAGTGCGCCCGACGCCCGGTCCTCAGCGGGCCGCCGCCGGGGCGACGCCGTCGCGCAGCCACTCCAGCGTGGCCGGCCAGAAGGTCGGCGCGAACCGCGCGTGGAACAGCCCGAAGTGCCCGATCTCCGCGACACCGAGCTCCTCCGGTCGCACCCGCCAGCGCACCGTCCGTCGGCCCGGCGAGTAGGCGTCCGCGCGGTCGAGGGCGGCGTCGGTGCCGAAGTCGTCGTCGACAGGCGCCACGATCAGCGCGTCCGCCGTGAACGCGGCCAGACGACGGCGCAGCTCGTCCCGGCCGGCGCCGGTGCGGGCGCTCGCGGTGAAGTCGCGGCGGCTGCGCGCCCAGTCCAGGGCGACCCCGCGCGGCAGGTCCTCGAGCCAGCCGAGCCGCCGCCCCGGGAAGTGCCCGCGGGCCAGCGTGACCACCGGCATCGCCACGTGCCACCGCGCCCACATCCGCGCCCTCCCCGGCCGCGCCCGGTAGTCCCGCCAGTAGGCGTGCTGACCGCCCACGGCCATGTGCCGGGCCACATGACGCGCCTCGTCCGCGAGCCCGATGCCGAACCCGCCGAAGCTGTGGCCCACCGTCAGGAGGGGGCCGGGCAGGCGCGTCCGGGCCCAGCCGAGCACGGCGTCCGCGTCGAGGGCGCCCCAGTCCGCCCACCGCGCCCGCCGCGCCACGGCGAACGGCTCACGGGACTCCCCGACACCCCGGTAGTCGAACGTGACCGCGTGGAACCCGTGGCCGGCGAGGAACTCCGCGTAGCGCCGGTAGTACGTGGCCTTCACCCCGGTCGCCGAGGCGATCACCACCGCGCCGGCGGGCCGGGCCGGGGGCGTCGTCGTCGTGGGGGTGAAGTGGCGGGCCGCGAGCACGAAGCCGTCGGGGGCGCGGAGGCGCACGGGGGTGGAGGTGGTCTGCGTCACGTCGCCACCCTAGGCGCGGGGGCGGCGCGACCTGCGACACAGACCTGCGACACAATGGGCCCATGACTGAGACCCCCCAGAGCTCGTCCGGCCAGAGCCGGGACGAGATCCTCGCCCGCCTCGAGGAGATCTACGCGAACGACCCCGCGGTGCGCGAGCACGGCGTCACCCTCGGCGAGGTGGCCGAGGGGCGCGTGGTGCTGCACCGCGACGTCACCGCGGACATGGTGAACTCCCACGAGATCTGCCACGGCGGCTTCCTGTTCCACCTCGCGGACTCGGCGCTGGCGTACTGCGTGGCGACCTTCGGCGCCGCCCCCGTCACCCGGCGCGCCGAGATCACCTACGTGGCGCCCGCCAGGCTCGGCGCGCACCTCGTGGCGACCGCCCGCCAGTCGGTGGAGTTCGGCCGCGACCGCATGATCGAGGTCGGCATCGAGGCGGACGGCCAGCTCGTCGCCTGGTTCACCGGCCACTCCACGAGCCCGCGGGTGCACGCGTGAGCGCCGGGCAGGACGCGACGACGGCCGGGCCGGTCGTCGAGTCGGTGGAGCTGCACGTGGCCGCGGGGGCGGAGGCGGCGTTCGAGGCCGCCGTCGCCGAGGCCGAGCCGCTGTTCCGGGACGGGGGCGCGACGTCCTTCGCGCTGTCCCGCCAGGTGGAGGACCCGGCGCACTACCGGCTGCTGATCGGCTGGCGCACGCTCGAGGACCACACCGTGGCCTTCCGCGAGTCCGACGCGTTCCTCGCGTGGCGTGCGCTCGTCACCCCGCACCTGGCGCAGCCGCCGGCCGCGACCCACTGGTCCGCCGTCTGACCCCCGCACCCCCCGCTTTCGTTCGGGAAACGGCGGTCGTCAGCGCGTTTTCGTTCGGGAAACGGCGGCCGTCAGCGCGTTTTCGTTCGGGAAACGGCGGCCGTCAGCGCGTTTTCGTTCGAGAAACGGCGCGAGGTCTGACCGTTTCCCGAACGAAAGTGCCCGACACGCCGCCGTTTCCCGAACGAAAGTGCGGAGACGCGGTCGGTTCAGAGGTGGCGGCCCGCCAGCCGCGTGAGGCTCGACTTAATGCCCCGCCCGTTGTCCGCCGGCACGCGCAGCAGCTCGTACGCGCGGCGCACGGCCGGCCGGGCCCACGAGTAGTCGAAGGTCTCGGTGACCTCGGTGGTGCCGTCCCCGTTGTCCTGGAACGCCCAGCGCCACCGGTGTCCGCCCGGGTGGGCCCACTCCACGAGCTCGTCCTCGTCCACGGCGGTGGCGGTCAGCGTCATCGTGTACGGCACCCCGTACTTCCGCATGGCCACGCGGAACCGGTCGCCCACGGCCAGCCGGTGCGGCCCGCTCACCTTCGGCCGCACGGTCCCGGACCCGTCCGCCTCGTGATGGCGGTGCGGGTCCGCGAGCATCGCCCACAGCTCGTGCGCCGGCGCGGCCACGGTGGCCCGGTAGGACACCTGGTGCTCGCCGGTCTCCACGCGCTCGGGCCACGCCGCCTGCGGGGCGGCCAGCGGCAGCCCGGACGACGACGGCGCGGCGGACTCGGTCTCGGGGGTGGCGGACGAGGGGGTCGGCTCGGTGCTCATGTCGCCCATTCTAGGAACTGCCGCGGACGCCGGAAGCGGAGGCGACGGCACCCCTCGGCGGGACACCACAGGACTCTTGCCGGGGGCCCGCCCCGGGCCTAGGTGTTGTGGGTCATGAGGTTCTTGACATGGGTACCGGGCTGAGATGAGACGAGTGGGCCTCTCCCGCAGGATGGAAGTTCCTACACCACCGACCTGCCCGAGAAGACCCACTCATGACTCACG
>NZ_JAKRLB010000033.1:0-14762 GCF_022664405.1 Micrococcus luteus
GGGCCAGGGGGCCGAGGGGCGGCGGGCCGGCGGGGCCGGGCGGGCCGGCACCCCGCGCAGCCCCCACCCCCGCCCATGCCATAACCCCGCCAGCACACCACCACACCCTCACCAGACAAACACCACACAACCGATTGCGCCCACACCACAACGCGTGTATGGTTTGACTCAGCAGGAGGCACCAGGCCACCCGCACCCCTCTAGGAGGACACGATGGATGCTCTGACCGCCCGCACCCCGCTCGATCTGACCGACTACGCCGCCGCCGCCCTGCCGTCCACCCCCGCGGATTCCGTGGTGGCCATCGGCCTGAAGGGCTCGCGGCTGGGGCCGGTGATGCGCCTTGACGATGTCGCCGCCCCCGCCACCATGGCCGGAGTGATCGCCGCCAGCATGCGCCCCGCCAACTGCACGCGCGTCTTCCTGATCGGCTACGGCCCGGAGGACCGCGCCCTGCGCTGGCTCGAGCTGGAGTCCATCCTGACCGGCCACGGTCTGAGCGTGGAGGGGCTGATCCACGTGGACGGGCGCATGTGCACCAACCTGGGCACGGGCGAGGCCGTGGCCTACGCCCCGGGCACCTCCACGCTGGGCCTGCACCTGGCCCTGCTCGACGGTGCGCGGGCCGAGTACCCCACCGCCACCCCGAGCGAGTCGGACGCCCTGACGGAGGCCGTGGCGGCTCACGCGGCCACGCTGACGGACATGCACGCGGACGCTCCGGCGCTGATCGAGGGCATCAACCGCCTGCTGAAGGATCAGAACGACGCCGGGGCCGCCGCCGTCGTGCTGGCCACCCTGAACCACCGTGACCCGGAGTACCTGATCGCGGCGCTGGTGGCCTGCACGGCCCCGAACCGGCTGGAGGCGGTGGACTTCACCCGGGGCGAGTTCCCGCACGGTCTGCGCTGGAAGGCGAGCGTGGAGGCCGAGACGGTGCTCAACGCCGCCGTGGCCCTCGGCCCGGGCCACGCCTGCGCCGGGGCGCTGGCGGTGCTGGCCTACGTGGCCTGGATCCGAGGCGCAGGAGCGGTGGCCGATGACCGCCTGAACCTCGCCGAGCGATGCGCCCCGCACCACCCGCACGTGCGCGCCGTGCGCCGGATGACGCGGGCCACGCCCGTGGCCGTCGTGGCCACCGACCCGGCGTGGGCCTGGGGCAAGCACACGCGGGCCGCCGAGGGCCGCTGAGCGTGACCGGGGGGCCAGCGCGTAACGCTGGCCCCCCGGCGTCCGTGGAGACGGTGCCCCGACGGTGCACGCCCGCCAGCGTAGCCCGCCCACGCGTGGGCGGGCGCTGCCCAAATCGCTGTTGACCGCTCGGCCGCGCGCGTGTATGGTTATACACGTAGCGGGGGGCATGAGGCTCCCGGCACCCCGAGCGGCCAGGAGGCCCGACATGGACACCGACCAGACCACCATCTGCACCTCCCAGAACGTGCACATCGGCCAGGAGGTGGTCATCTACCACCGCACCTACCTGGGCAACTGCTCCAGCTCCAACGACGGCGTCGTGACCGCCGTCGAGCCCGAGCACCGCATCTACACCGTCAGCTACCAGGACATGCGCGGCTGCGAGGCCTACACCATCTCCGACCAGTGGTACGGGGACGGCTGGGCCTACTGCGTCCCCGCCGCCGAGGTGTACGGCGGCTGAGCACGACGGGGGCGGCGCGCACGCGCCGCCCCCGTTGTCGCCCCTGGCCGCGAGCGCGGGCGGGTCCCGCGCCCGCTGCCGCGTGGGGACGTGTCGTGGAGATGAGCTGCCGGCTGCATCGAGCTGCTGCCGGCTCCCGGGGACCGCGACACGTCCCCGCCCTTCCTGTGACACGACCGATGGCGCGCCGGCCCGCGCTCGCGGATGGTGTTGTGCACGTGCCGGGGTATGTGTATGGTTGGACACGTCGCGGGGGGCATGAGGCCCCCGGCACCCCTTCCAAGGAGGCTCCCATGTCCAAGCACATCTATTCCGCCGGCTCCCTGCGCGCAGCCCTGCGCGCCGGCTCCCTCGCCGCCCGCGTCTCCCCCAACCGCGGACCCGTCCACCTGGAGGTGCTCCAGGAGAACGCCCTGCGCGTGATCAGCACCCACGAGGACGCCTACTCATGCGCCTACGCCGACTCCGACCGCCCGGCCCCCGCCGCGCTCGCAGGCCTGCCGCCGGTGGTGCTGTGCGCCCTGGACGTCTCCCAGCTGATGCGCCACCTGGACGCGCTCCCCCTGCCCGAGACCCCCGTCAACGTCACCGCCACCGCCGACCGCGTCCACGTCGACGTCGTCGGCGGCCGCGAGCGCTGCACGTTCGCCAACCTCGCCACCCCCGGCGTGCCCACTCCCGCCATCCCCCAGGCCCCCGGCCCCGACGTCGAGCTGCCCGCCCTGCCCGCGACCCTGGGCCTGCCCGGGCTGCTGACGGACGTGCTGAGCGGCGGCGGCCGCCTCCACGGCACCCGCTACCTGAGCCAGCGGATCCACGGCGTGCCCGGCGCACTGGACCTGATCGGCTGGAGCATCGACACCTGGGCACACGGACGCGCCTACGTCGCCCCGATGGACGGCTACGCTCCGGCCGCCCGCGAGGCCGCCGCCCTGGCCGACCGCGACAGCCTGGCCGCCCTGCCCGCCGCCTGACCGGCAGGCCGCGAGCGCGGGAGACCCCGCGCTCGCAGCATCCCGGGGACGTGTCGTGGAGATGAGCTGCCGGCTGCATCGAGCTGCTGCCGGCAGCCGAGGATCGCGGCACGTCCCGCCCTTCCCTCGACACCACCACGGGCGCGCCGGCCCGCGCTCGCGGATGATGTTGTGCGCGCGCCGTGGTATGTGTATGGTTGGACACGTCGCAGGGGGCATGAGGCCCCCGGCACCCCTTCCAAGGAGGCTCCCGTGAGCATCGTCAACAACCCCACCTCCACGATCCGATCCCTGCGCCAGGCCCTCCACGCGGCCCTGGCCCCGCTTGGCTGGGCCAGCGACCACGCCCGCACGCACGGGCGCATCTGGTTCGAGCTGACCGAGGCCGGCTACCGCCTCACCGCCTGTCGGCCCCGGGAGTGGGCGCGCACCTACGCCCCCTGCGAGCCGGTCACCCACGGACAGGGCATGGCCCCGGTGGCCCTGTCCTTCCCGGACGCCCTGAACCTCAGCTACGAGCTGGACAGCCTGCCCGGGACCTACCCGGCACACCTGGCCACGCGTGCCCGCTGCCTGTTCCTGAAGGTGCACGACCCGGACCGCCCCGGCCACGCCTACCGCCATCGCGTCTACCGCACCGCCAACCCCGAGGGGGCCAGCGCCCCCTCGGGCCCGTTCCCCCTGCCGCAGGCGGACCAGCTGATCCCCTCCCCTGTCCCCACGCACGCGGGCACCCTCTCGTGCCTGCTGGGCGCAAGCGCCCACCTGGCCTCCAGCCCCCGCCTCTACGCCGTCCCCGGTCAGCCGACCCTGACGGACTGGAGCATCGGCGACTGGGCCCACGGGCGGCTCTATACGCCCCCGCGCCACCGCACCCGCCCGCGCGACCTGGCCGACGAGCACGCCGGGCTCGCCGCCCGGCACGAGGCCTCCGCCCTCTTCCTGCCCTGATCCCCACCGGACCCCCGGCCCGGGCGTGCGCCCCGCGCTCGCGGTCGGGCTGGGGGCGGGGCGGGGACGTGTCGCGGAGATGAGCTGCCGGCTGCATCGAGCTGCCGGCGGCTGCCGTGGACCGCGACACGTCCCCGCCCTGACCGCGTCCCGGGCCCCCTGCCCCCCACCGCCCGCGTCGGGAGGGAGGACCCGTTCTCCCCCGAGCGGATCGACTCCGCTCTGGCGAGCCTGCCCGACGTCGACGGCGTCCCGGCCCTGAGCGTGCTGTGGCACGCCGGCCAGCAGGGCACCGCCGAGGACGTCGCCCATGCTCTGCTGGAGCGGCGCGCGGCCCTAGAGACCGAGCGGGCCCAGCAGTCCGCGGCCGCCCGCGCGGCCCGCGAGCAGGGGCAGCAGACGGCTCGCGCGCAGGCTCTCCACGACGCCCGCGACGCCGCCACCCGCTCCCACTGACCGCACACGCGCCGCGCTCGCGGATAGTGTTGTGCGCCTGCCGTTCTCCGTGTATGGTTGGACACGTCGCAGGGGGCACGAGGCCCCCCGCACCCCGAGGCCAAGGAGGCCCCCTGATGTCCCAGCTGCTCTACCGCCCCGCCACCCTCGCCCGCGCGCTCTACGCCGGCTCCCAGGCCGCCCGCGCGGCCGCCACGGACACGGACCCCGACGCCGGCGGCGTGGGCCTGGCCCTCCAGCCCGACGGCTCCCTGCGGATCTACTCCGCGGCAGGGGAGAGCTTCTCCCGCGCCTACGCGGACCCGGCCCCGGGCACAGACACCGGCGACGAGGCCCTGCTCGCAGTGCTCTCGCTCCACGGCACCCAGACCCTGCTGGCCCGCCTGGCCGAACTCGACGACACCTACGAGACCGTGGAGCTGCGCGCCGACGCCGTCGGCATCTACCTGGTGCGCGACCTCTGGGTGATCTTCGCCTCCGCCAGCGACAAGGCCGACACGCTCTCCCCGGTGGACACGCTCGCCGTTCGTCCGCGCGACATGGCCGGTCCGGTGCCCCCGAGCACCCCGGACGGCGCCGTCCCCGACCCCCTGTGGGGGCTCCACGCCGGCCTGTGCCTGGACCTGCTCACGGGCGGGCCGGCCATGGGCCCCGAGGACAGCCTCGACGCCTGGGCCGTCCGCGAGCGCGACGATCTGCTGGCCTGGCACCTGGGCGACTGGGCGCTGGGCCGCACGCACGCCCGCCAGATGAGCCCGCGCGGCTGACCGGCACCCGTCCCCGCCGGCCTCGCGCCGGCGGGGACGGGGGACGTGTCGCGGAGACGAGCTGCCGGCTGCATCGAGCTGCTGCTGGCTGCCGGAGACCGCGACACGTCCCCGCCCGCTCCGCGCCACCACCAGGGGCGCGCCGATCCGCGCTCGCGGATGATGTTGTGCAGCCGCCGTTGTATGTGTATGGTTGGACACGTCGCAGGGGGCATGAGGCCCCCGGCATCCCTTCCTAGGAGGAGCCCCATGGGCATCATCACCACCGCCGACCACCTGTACCGGGCCCTGGACCTGGCCGCCTGGCCCACCCGCCTGCCCGCCACCCACGCCCCCGGCACCCCGACTCCCGCGGTGATCCTGCGCGCCCGTCAGCAGTGCCTGGAGCTGACCGGCTCCGATGGCACCCACACCTCCCGCGCCGGCGCCCGCGCCCTCGACGTCAGCACCGGCCCCCTCGAGTCCGGGGCCATGCTGCGCGCCGACCAGGCCCACCACCTCGTCAAGACCCTGCGCGCCCTGCCCGAGCGCACCCTGCACCCGGTGGCCGTGGAGGCCGACGACGAGCTGGTCTACCTCCACCTGGCCGACTCAACCCTGCGCCTACCCAACATCGCCGCCACCGTCCGCCCGCCCGCGGTGGACCCCGCGCTGATCGACCCGGACGTGCTGATCACCTGCCGGTGCCTGGACACCCACGTCCCCGCCGGAGTCCTCGCCGAGCTGACCCGCACCGCCCACCGTCACCGCCGCCTCGGTCCCCTGCGCCTGCTCGCCGGCGGCCGCCCCGGCTACCTCGGATGGGACCTCAGCGGCTGGGCCCACGGCATGATGCGCCAGGACCCCGCCGAGGCCGTCAGCACCCACCAGCCCCCCTTCCATCTGCCCGAGTCCATCCTGAACCCCGCCCGCTGACCCCTACCCGCCCGCGAGCGTGCGCCGCCCAGGCTGGCATGCGCTCGCGGGCCGACACCCGGGGGAAGCGTCCCCGAGATTTTTCAACCTCCCCTGTTGTGTAGTCGCCGTTGCATGTGTATGGTTGGACACGTCGCAGGGGGCACGAGGCCCCCGGCACCCTCAACCTAGGAGGTTCCCATGCAGGATCTGCCCCAGTCCCCGGAGTTCAAGGACGGCTACCAGGCCGGCTTCTCCAGCGGCTACGAGTCCGCCAAGCGGTTCTACGTGCGCCGCGGCGACCACGCCTACACGGCGGCCCAGCAGTGGCAGGCTCTGCGCGAGGAGCCGCGCGGCCGCCGCGCCGTGGAGGTCCTCACCCTGCTGCACCCCGAGCTGGTCGCGGCCCTGGACAAGGTCGCCCACCACGAGCTCGGTACCGCCCTGGGCTGACCCCCCCACCCACCCGCGAGCGCGGGGCCCACCCTGGCCCCGCGCTCGCGGCACGCCGGGGACGTGTCGCGGAGATGCGGGGCCGGCTGCATCCGTGGCACAGCCGGCGGCCGGTGCGATGCAGGGTGTTGCACATCCGCCCGCGCATGTGTATGGTTAGACACATCAGCAGGGATCACCCGGATCCCCGCACCCCATAGAAGGGACAGCCATCATGGCCAACGCAATCCTGATCACCCCCACCGGCGACGTCACCGAGGAGCAGGTCAACGGCCTGGAGGACTTCCAGCAGCACGTCGGCGGCTACGTGGAGGCCCTGTCCTCCGACGATGGCGACCACACCATCTGGCTCAATGAGGAGGGCAAGATCGCCGGCCTGCCGGTCAACTCCAAGGGTCACCGGATCGTCCACGAGCTGACCATCCTCGCCCCGGACGACGTCATCGTCGGCCCGGTGCTGATCACCGGCGACCTGGCCGACGACGGGGAGACCTACCTGCCCCCCACCAAGGCTCTGCGCGAGCGGCTCGGCCTCGACGACTGAGCCCCACGGGCGGGCGGGCCCCGCGACCCGCCCGCCCCGGCCGCGCCGGGGCCACCCACGAATCCCACACCCCTGTTCCGCCGTCCCTCTTGCGCGTGTATGGTTATACACATCAGCAGGGGTCGTCCGGACCCCCGCACCCCGCAGAAGGGACCGCCACCATGGCCACCACCCCCACCGAGCAGACCACCGCCGACCTCACCCTGACCCCCTACGTCGTGCTGGGCGAGCTCACCGACCCCGGGCACTGCCAGGCCTGAGACACCCACCGCCCCCGGCCCCACGGGCCGGGGGCGGCTCTGCCGGGACGTGTCGCCGAGATCAGCTGCCGGCTCACCTCAACCCGTGCTGGCGGCGCCACGCCTGATCCAGCACCACCCGCTTCGCCGTCACCATCTCCGGCGCGCCCTTCTGAGGCAGGATCCCGGCCCAGGTCACCTGGAGCACCCAGTAGGCGACCTCCCTCTCCCCGATCCCCGGGACATGCCGCAACCGGCGCTCCCACTCCCGGAACCCCGCCAGGGTCCGCCGCGGGCCATCATGCGCACTCGCGCACCATCCCGGATCCGGCGCCGCGGAGACCTTCATGTCCACCAGGATGATCCGGCCTGCCTTGGTGTGGATCAGCAGGTCCGGGCGCACCACCCCCGTGCCGGTCCTGCCACCGCCGCCGGCCATGGGCCGAGAGAGGTCCATCAGGGGCACCTCCGACCACACCCACGACGGCGGATCCTCCAGCTCCCCCAGAACCCAATCCAGCTCGGCCGCGGCCGCGCTCGCGGCCGGCGCCAGACGGTGGCGCACCCACTTCTGGTCCGAGTCGGAGAGCGAGCGGTAGTCGTCCAGGGGGCCGGACCACCACGCTCCGCCCTGGTCCAGGATCCATTCGGGCGCGCGGGCATCCTCACCCAGGGCTGCCTTCACCCAGCTGGAGGCCACCTCCGTGGCCTCGGGGATGGACTAGCCGCCGCGCAGCCGCGGGCATCCGCCGTCGTCGATCTTCATCGCCATGGGCTTGGCATAGGGGGCCGTGACCGCGCGGCTGGCCATGGTGCCCAGCACGTTCTCCTTCGAGCTCATCGTCATCTCCTTCGCTCCTGCCGGGCATCTCCCGGCGCGGAGGAAAGTAGCACCGACTGCACACCGAACGAGGGCCCCTCCAGGGGACGTGTCGCGGAGATGGAATCGTGCTGACGATAGGGTTGCATTCCCCGCCGAGTATGTGTATGGTTTGACACGTAGCAGGGAGCAACCGGCACCCCGCACCCCCGACGAAAGGGACTCCGATGACCAAGGCCACGATGATCCACCCCGACGGCACCACCGCCGACGTCAAGCTCCACACCATCCCCGGCGACGTCGACCGCCTGCTGGGCGCCACCGCTGAGGTCTACAACCCCGGCGACTACGACGGCATGGACGGCGACTGGTCGCTCTGGGCCGACGCCCGCCACAGTTCCTCCCGCCCGTTCAACTCCACGGCCACCGAGATGATCCACGACGCCGGCTTCGACGCCCGCGAGATCATCACCGGCCCCGTCCTGGTGATCCGCTGATCCTCCCCCGCCCTCCCGCCACACCGGCGGGAGGGCGGGCAGGATGACCATCACGACCTCCACGCCCCCAGGAGACCCCATGCCCCTGAACGCCCGCTCCCGCATCCTGATCACCCCCCACGGCTCCGACGAGTCCTTCGAGGGCACCGTCGGCGGCCTGATCCGCCACGTCCGCCACGCCGACCCGTCCGCGATCACCGCGCTGGAGCAGTCCCTGCACCGCGCCTGCCGCCTCCCCGACACCGGCGACGTCCGCGAGGCGAGCCTGGAGCACAACCTCGCGGTCCTCACCGCGGCCGACCTCGAGCGCTTGGAGCCCGGGGCCACCATCACCATCCTGGACGCCTGATCCGCCCCGCACCGAAGGAGACCCCCTGATGCGCACCCGCCCCCTGATCCTGCTCCCCCTGGCCCTGGCCGGCCTCGCCCTCCAGGGGTGCACCGCCACACCTGCTCCTGCCCCGTCGACGAGCGCGAGCGCGGCCCCCACGGCAGCCGCGAGCAGCACCACGGCACCCACTGCGGCCGCCAGCTCGGCCACCCCCACGACACGTCCCTCCAGCTCGGCCCCCGCCAAGCCCGTGGACGTGCAGATCCGCATCCAGTGGATCCCCCGCGACGGCACCACCACCACGGCAGCCCGCGGCGGCGTGAACCTCTTCGTGGGCGGCACCGGCGCGGACACCCACACCAAAGAGACCATCCCCGCCGAGCCCGCCGGCACCACCCCCCTGACCCTGCGCACCCAGGCCAAGCCCGGTGAAAAGATCCAGGTGATCGCCAACGTCCCGCAGCTGCCCGCCGCCGGCGACCTGCACTGCGAGATCATCGCCGACGGCACCACCGCCCCCCTGGACGCCCAGACCGGCGACCCCAAGGGCATGCCCATGGTTCAGTGCGAGGCCACCGTCCCCGAGCCCTCCAGCTGAGCATCCCGCGGACACCGCGACACGTCCCCGCAGCGCCTCCACGACACCCGCAGCTGTCACGAGCACTGGCTGGCGTCTAGGGCGTGTCTGAGAATAGATGCACGAGTCAGCTGAGACCCTGGGGACATGTCCCGGTTCCAGATGCTCTCCGACGCCCAATGGGAGTTGATCGCCCCGATGCTCCCGACCCGGACCGGCCGCGCCGGCAGGCCGTTCGCCGACGCCCGCACCATGGTGGAGGCGATCATCTACCGATACAGGTGCGGAATCGCTTGGAGGGATCTGCCCGAGGTCTACGGGCCCTGGCAGACCGTGTGGACCTGGCATCGGCGCTTGGCCGAAAAAGGCACCTGGGACACGGTGCTGGCCACGCTGACCGCCGCCGCGGACGCCGAAGGCCTGATCGATTGGTCGGTCTCGGTGGACTCCACGATCGCCCGCGCCCACCAGCACGCGACGAACATCACCCGCCACACAGGGGGATGGATCGAACTACAAGAATCCGCATGAGGAACCGGCCGATCACGGCATCGGGCGCTCCCGTGGCGGGCTGAGCACGAAGATCCATCAGCTCGTCGACGGGACCGGGCTGCCGCTGGTCAGCCTGATCACCCCCGGCCAGGCAGGGGACTCCCCGATGCTGCTTCCTCTTCTGGAGCAGCTGCGCGTGACCCGGCCAGTAGGGCGGCCCCGGACCCGCCCCGAGGCCGTGCTGGGCGACAAGGCGTACTCCTCCCGGGCGATCCGCACCCACCTACGTGCCCGCGGCATCAAAGCGGTCATCCCCGAGCCGGCAGATCAGCGAGGCCACCGCAGACGGCGCGGTGCCCGCGGCGGGCGCCCCGTCGGCCTCGACGCGGACGCCTACAAGGGCCGCAACGTGATCGAGCGCCAGTACGCGCACCTGAAGCAATGGCGGGGCCTGGCGACCCGGTACGACAAGTACGCGATCATCTACAGGGCCGCCGTGGTCCTGAATGCTGTGATCGCATGGTCAAAACGATTGTCAGACATGCCCTAGCTTCTGCGAGCGACGATGAGGCCGTCCCATCCCTTGACGCCCACCGTCTGCAGGGCGGTTGCCGTCAGCTCTGGGTTTGCGGCGATGGCGTCGACGACGGCTCGCACGCCTTGCACGGATCCATCCTGGGAGGTTTCGTCGGCCACTTCGCCGTTGCGGACCACGTTGTCGATGATGATCAGCGCGCCGGGCCGGGTCAACTGGAGTGCGGCTTGTAGGTAGGTGGGGTTGTTAGGTTTGTCGGCGTCGATGAAGACCAGGTCGAACGGATCCACGTTCCCGGTGATGAGCTGTTGTGCTGAGTCGACTGCCGGACCTTGCATGACGGTGATCCGGTCGTCCACCTGGGCTCGGGTGAAGTTTGCTCGGGCGACGCTGACGTTCTGGGGTTCCAGTTCCAGCGTGACAACTTGTCCGCCGACTCCGACGGCGCGCGCGAACCAGACGGTGGAGTAGCCGGCCAGCGTGCCGAACTCGAGGACGCGCTTGGCGGCAGTGAGATGGGTGAGCAGTGCGAGGAATGCGCCTTGGTTCGGCGCCACCTCGGCGTTGGCCATGGTGGTGTGTTGTCCCGACTCGCGGGCAGCGACGAGGGCATCGTCCTCGTGGACCAACGCATGGGTGAAGTAGTCATCCACGGTGTGCCATTCAGGGGCCGCTGGGTAGCGGTTCGCAGGTGTCGCGTCGGTGGCAGGCTTGTCGCTCACGGTGTCAGCATACTCAGCGCGGACTCCGCCGCTTGCGGTCAGCGGAGGTGATGTAAAGCACGATATTCGGCAGTCCCACGATTGTCAGACACGCCCTAGGTGTACTGACCGGGGACGTTGATTGACCGGCCCTGCGCCAGCCAGCCATGTCCTCATGCAGGAGGATGCGAAGAACCCCGGGCCCTCCGTGCCAGGTATGTGCCTGTCAGTGTTGGCGTCATGGGCGTAGCGCCGCTGGCGGGGCCGGTTCCAGGCGTCGCCGGATGGCGGCGAAGGCGTCGCCTAGTTGAATTAACCGGAGACGTTGATTGGGTGCTCAGCTGCGGTCGATGCCGGCATTGGTGGCGGTGGGCAGGGTGTCATCGTCGAGGTGTCGCATCTTCCGGACAGGGGACAGGGCCACCGGAAGGGTGGAGGCGGCCATGGCGGCCGTGCCGAGTACGGCGGCGGGCCATCCACCGATGGTTGAGATGAGCCAGCCGCCCAGCAGGGCGCCGATGGAGAGGGCTCCCCAGGAGAGCATCCGGTAGCTGGCGTTGACCCGGCCGCGCAGATCCTCGGGAACCGTGAGCTGGCGGACGGTGACGGCCTGCGAGTTCGCGATCCCGGTGCCGAGCCCAGAGGCGAAGAAGGCCGCGGCGAGGACGACCATCGATCCCAGCGAGGCGTCGGAGCTGAACAGCACGCCGATCACAGGCGCCGTGTTGCCCACGAGCATGGCGGTGATGAGAGACCGCCCGTAGCCGAAACGGTCAGTTAGCCGCGCGCTGATGCTCGCCCCGAGGAAGGCGCCGAGGCCACCGGCCATGAAGATCATCCCGAGCACGAGGGGGCCGTCCTGCCTGGCGTCCACGACCAGCACGGTGAGGGCGAGCATGAAGACCTCACTGCCCAGGTTCCAGATCGTCGCCTCCGCGGCAAGAGCCCGCACGACACGGTGGCGCACAAGGGCCATGAACCCCTCCCGGACCTGCTGGCGGACCGGGGCGTCCGCGGCCGCGGCAGGCGGCTCTTGGGCTTGAATGCCCCGCAGAAGGAGAACGGAGAGCAGTCGTCCTACTCCGTTGACCGCGACGGCGAACGGTGCTGTGAGCCACTGGACGAGCGCCCCGCCGACTCCGGAGCCTCCGATCCCGATCGCTGAATAGGTGGCTGTCATCCTCGCGTTCGCATCCGGAAGGGCGTCCCGGCTGACGACGTGTGGGGTGAAGGAGAAGTCCGCAAGCATGTGCAGGACGGACATCGTCCCGAGCAGTGCGGCCGCGGCCACCAGGGTCGGCACGGTGAGCCATCCGGCCAGTGCGGCGCCGGCGATGCCCAGCAGCGTGATCCCGCTGACCGTCTCCGCCGTGATCATCAGGGGCCGTCGCCTCCACCGGTCCACCAGCACGCCCAGCCACAGGGTCAGTAGCAGGTATGGCAGGAAGGTCGCGGCTCGCACCCAGGAGAGTTCCTCGGCCGAGGCTCCCAACCACACCAGGGCGAGGACCGGCAGGGCGAGCTCGCCGATCTCTCCGCCCAGGGCCGAGGCAGTGGCGGCTCCCCAGAGTCGACGGAAGTCCCGACTTCGCCATGCGCTAACTGCCGTCATGCAATAGATAGTTACAGGCGGACGGCTTCTAGACAACCGCCTTGAGCGGATCGGTGGTTAGATCTGCCCATGGGATCTTTGAGTGAGCCGTACGCGCCAGGCGAGTTGGAGCTGGTGCGGACGTTCGTCAACACGCTGGACATCGAGAAGGGCACAGATGTCCTGGACTGTGCAGAGCAGTGGGGTCAGTGGTGCGCAGAACGCGCGCTCCCGACCGAGTCGAGTGCGATCGACCGAGAGGTTCTGGGTCAGCTTCGCGAGGCACTTCGTGAGGGCCTGCTGGCCCATCACTCCCGGAGTTCGATCCCGCCGGCCGCTCGCGAAGTGCTCGATCAGACGTTGACGTGGAGCCAGGCCGAAGCCATCTTCACTGAGGAAGGTCTACGTCTGATCCCGCCACGAGAGGGTGCCCGGCACGTCGCCGGGAGGATCCTCTCGCTCGTCGTCATCGCCATGGCGGACGGGACATGGTCCCGTCTCAAGGCCTGCCGGGACGATGAGTGCAAGTGGGCCTTCTACGACCATTCACGGTCTCGCACCGGCCAGTGGTGCTCCATGGCGATCTGCGGAAACCGGAACAAACAGGCCCGGCTGAGAAAGCGACGAGCACAGTGAACCGGTGATTCTCGCCCGTGTCAGGGTCAGCACGGTGCCACCGCATTCGAGGTTGGTGGCGAGGAGCGGGGAAGATTTCACACGGATCGCGGTGAACTCGTCGCAGAGTGGGCGAGAGCCGGTCATCACGAGAACCGGGCATCCGAGCAGCTGCCCCTGCGCTCGACGAAGACGTTCATCCCCGTGCGGGACTGGTTCACGTGGACGTGAAGAAGGTCGGGAACATCCCTGACGGTGGCGGTTGGCGGTACGTCGGCCGCCGCCAAGGCGAGAAGAACCGCGCCGCCACGCCAGGCAAGCCGCGCAACCAGTACGGCGGCCCGAAACTCGGGTACGCGTTCGTCCACACCGTCATCGACGACCACTCCCGCGTCGCATACACCGAGGTCCACGACGACGAGACCGCCATCACTGCCGTCGCCGTCCTTCGCCGGGCGGTGCAGTGGTTCGCCGGCCATGGCGTCACCATCGAGCGGGTGCTGTCGGACAACGGTGGGGCGTACCGCTCGCACCTGTGGCGCGATACCTGCCATGGCCTGTCGATCACGCCGAAACGGACCCGCCCGTACCGCCCGCAGACCAATGGGAAGGTGGAGCGCTTCCACCGGACGATGGCCGACGGGTGGGCCTACGCCCGCTGCTACACCAGCGAGCAAGAACGCCGCGACGCGCTCGAGCCGTGGCTGGGGCACTACAACGAAGTGCGACCGCATACCGCGTGCGGTAACCAGCCGCCACTCACCAAACTCAGAGCGGCTGGCTACTCTTCGGCGGCTTCGACGCCCACGCCGGGCGGCTCCTGGGTGAAGAACTCGGGGTCCGAGTAGGGAAGGATCGTCCAGTGGAGATCCTCCGCCGAGTCGATCCGGCTAGGAACGGAGGCGTCTTGTTGGCGGGTGTGGTCCTGGATCAGATGCATCTGAACTACCTTGGCCGCTCGACGAATCTGCTCCACGATCCCCCCGGCGGGTATGTCCAGCGGCGAGGAGATCCGGTCGGCTGCACGGTCGACATAGAAGCCAGCCTGCTTGTCGAGGTTCCGCTGCCGCGCCAACCCATGGAACGTCTCCAAGTCCGGCAACTGGTAGTACTCGATCCGACGGTCTGGGTCCCAGAAGCCACCCAGACCTGACGCAAACTGCTCCGCCACCTGCAGCTTTTCTGCATGTGGTGCGCGGGTGGTGCGTAGGCCGTCCGGAACCCGAACCAGGCCAGGTTCGTGAGGCTGCACCCCGTAGAGGCCCAAAGGTGCACTCCACTCCCACTCGGCGGCCTCGTAAAGCCAGCGTGCCTTCGCCACTTCCTCCATCGCGAGCACCAGGAGCGCCTGAGCCCGGCCGGCACTGCCCCGGTCCGCCAGGGCGTGGGCATCCTCCACAAGCGCCACCGCGTTCGCCATCAGGGACTTCCACCATCGGCGCGCGAAGTCTGCGCTGACCTCTTCAACCTGCGGCTCGCCCATGCAGCGAGTATCTCGCGTCACCGGCCGATCCTCGATCAACGTCTCCGGTCAGTACATCTAGGGCGTGTTGCTAAAGTAGGGTAGTCAGCCAGTGCAGTGTCGCTGCGAGGCTGAGCCCGGCGTGATAGTTCCGGGCGTACTTGTCCGAACGCATCGCGATCCCTCGCCACTGTTTGAGCCGGTTG
>NZ_JAKRLB010000034.1:0-12628 GCF_022664405.1 Micrococcus luteus
CTCAGAGACAGCTCGGCGTGAGGCGCTGGCCGTGTGGGTGAACCACTACAACTACCATCGGCCTCATACCTCCTGCGGGGACGCCCCTCCGGCCTCGTTGGCCCCGGCCCGAGTCAACAACGTCATGCCCTCCTACATCTAGACGCGCCGCGTAGACTCCGGCCCATGTCTGCTCCCCAGTCCCCCCGGCAGCCTGACGACACCGCCCCCTACGGGCCGCCCGCCCCGTCCCGGTACCGGACGGTCCACCTGCAGCGGGCCAAGGACGAGGGCCGGCGCTTCGCGATGCTCACCACCTACGACGCGATGACGGCGGCCCTGTTCGACGAGGCCGGCGTCGAGGTGCTGCTCGTGGGCGACTCGGTGGGCAACACCGTGCTGGGCCATCCCACCACCCTGCCGGTCACCCTGGACCAGATGATCCTGTTCACCCAGGCCGTGGTGCGCGGTGCCGAGCGTGCCCTCGTGGTCGCGGACCTGCCCTTCGGCTCGTACGAGGCCTCCCCGCGGCAGGCCGTCGAGTCGGCCGTGCGCCTCGTGAAGGAGTCCGGCGCGCACGCCGTCAAGGTGGAGGGCGACGAGCGCTTCGCCGAGCACGTGGCCGCGATGACGGCAGCCGGCGTCGCGGTCATGGCCCACATCGGCTTCACCCCGCAGTCCGAGCACGTGCTCGGCGGCTACCGGGTGCAGGGCCGCGGCGCGGGGGCGGTCGAGCGGATGACGGCGTCGGCCCGGGCCCTCGAGGCCGCGGGGGCGTTCGCCGTCCTGATGGAGATGGTCCCCTCGGACGTCGCCGCCGCCGTCGACGCCGCGCTGCGGGTGCCCACCGTGGGCATCGGCGCGGGCCCGGGCACCACGGGCCAGGTGCTCGTGTGGCAGGACATGCTCGGCCTGCGCGAGGGACGGGTGCCCCGGTTCGTCCGTCAGTACGCCCGCCTGCACGAGGTCGTGGGCGACGCGGTCCGGGCCTATCGCGCGGACGTGCTCGACGGCGCGTTCCCGGCCCCGGAGCACGGCTTCCAGGGCTGAACCCGCCCCGTGAGACGACCGGGCCCCCGTCCGAGGGACGGGGGCCCGGTGTCGTCCGGCGCCGCGGTCAGGAGGCGTCGTCGACGGGACGGCTGTCCCAGTCGTCGTCGCGCTCGTCCCAGGCGTCGGCGGTCTCGTTGTTCGCCCGCACGCGGTCCATCGCGGCCTGGGCCTCCTCACGGGTGCCGAACGGGCCCAGCAGCTGGGACCAGTCCGACTGGGCGCCCACCTCCACCTGATGCGTGTTGACGTTGTACCAGAACTCGCTCGTCTCGGTCATGGGGGCCACAGTAGCCGGGCCGATAGGCTGGAGGACATGTCCCAGCGTCAGAACCCCGTCGCCCCGTCCAGCCACAACGGTCCCCGCCCTGCGGGCCCCACCGCGCCGGAGCCCGGGTCGTTCGCCCCCGTCGGCACGCTGACGCCCGGGGCCCCGTCCCCCGCCCCGCCCGTGCCGGCCGCGATCCCGCGCCCCGAGTACGTCGGCAAGGCCACCCCGGACGAGGGCAAGGCCTCGGACGTCTACGACGCCGCCGGCGTCGAGCGGATCCGCGCCGCCGGCCGCCTGGCCGCGCAGGCCATGGAGCACACCGCCGCCCACATCCGCCCGGGCGTCACCACGGACGAGCTGGACCGGATCGCGCACGCCTTCCTCGTGGAGCGCGGCGCCTACCCGTCCTGCCTGGGCTACCGCGGCTTCCCGCGGTCCATCTGCACCTCGATCAACGAGGTCATCTGCCACGGCATCCCGGACGGCACCGTCCTGGAGGACGGGGACATCGTCAACCTGGACATCACCGCGTACCTGGACGGTGTCCACGGGGACCACAACCGCACCTACCTGGTCGGCGACGTGGACGAGGAGTCCCGGCTGCTCGTCGAGCGCACCGAGGAGGCCCTGCGCCGCGGCATCCGCGCCGTGAAGCCCGGCCGTCAGGTCAACGTGATCGGCCGCGCCATCGAGTCCTACGCCAAGCGCTTCGGCTACGGCGTGGTGCGCGACTTCATCGGCCACGGCGTGGGCGTGGACTTCCACTCCGGCCTCGTGATCCCCCACTACGACGCGGCCCCGGCCCACGACCGCCTGCTCGTGCCCGGCATGGTGTTCACCATCGAGCCGATGCTCACCCTCGGCACGATCGAGTGGGACCAGTGGGACGACGGCTGGACCGTGGTGACCCGCGATCGCCGTCGCACCGCGCAGTTCGAGCACACGATCGTGGTCACGGACGACGGCGCGGAGATTCTCACGCTGCCGTGACTCGGCACTAAGCTGGGGGCCGTGACGACGCACACCAGCACCGCCCAGCGCTCCTCCAAATACCCCACGACGATCGGCATCGACGTCGGGGGGACCGGCATGAAGGGCGGCCTGGTCCGCCTCGGGTCGGGGCCGAAGGCGGGCACCCTGCGCGGGGACCGCTTCCGCATCCCCACGCCGCAGACGGCCATGCCCGAGCCCGTGGCGGCGACCCTGGCGGCCATCACCGCCGAGCTCGACGGGCGCGAGAAGGCGCCGAAGCCCTCCGCCCCGCTGGGCGTGTGCTTCCCCTCGATCGTCAAGGACGGGGTGTGCCTGTCCGCGAACAACATCGACCACTCGTGGATCGGCACGGACCTGCGCGGCACGTTCGAGGAGCACCTGCGCCGCCCCGTGACCGTGGTCAACGACGCCGACGCGGCCGGCCTCGCGGAGGCCCGCTACGGGGCCGGGCGGGGCGTGCGCGGCCTGGTGCACGTGATCACCCTCGGCACCGGCATCGGCGGCGCGATGATCCACGACGGCATGCTCGTCCCGAACTTCGAGGTCGGCTCCCTGGAGCTCGACGGCGTGATGGCCGAGTCACGGGCCTCTGCGAAGGCCCGGGAGCGCGATCAGCTCAGCTGGGCCGAGTACGCCGAGCGACTGCAGCGCTTCTTCTCCCACGTGGAGCGGATCTTCTCGCCCGACCTGTTCATCGTCGGCGGCGGCATCTCCAAGCGGCCGGACGACTACCTGCCGCTGCTGCGCCTGCGCACCCCGATCGTCCCGGCCCAGCTGCAGAACAACGCGGGCATCGTGGGCGCCGCCCTGGCCGCGCACGGCTCGCTCGCCGACGGCAACTGAGGGCGCAGACACCGAGGGCGGTTCCGGCTTCCCCTCCGGAACCGCCCTCGGCAGTCTTGCCGGGCCGACCGAGGTCGACCCGGGGATCACTGTAGCGCCTGGAGGCCGTGCGCACCACTGCAGCGTCGATCCCGGCCGCGCCGTCGCATCGGCCCGGGTCAGCGGGTGAACAGCCGCGGCTGCACGGCGGGACGGCCGCGGTCGTCCCCGTCACCGGCCCGGAGCTCCGCGATGGCCTCCTCGAAGTCGTCGAGGGACTCGAAGTCCCGGTAGACGGAGGCGAAGCGCAGGAAGGCCACCTGGTCGAGACGGCGCAGCGGATCGAGGATGGCCAGGCCGACGTCGTGGGCGTCCACCTCGGCGTTGCCCGTGGCACGGACCGTCTCCTCGACCTCCTGGGCGAGCATGGCCAGGTCGTCGCTCGTCACCGGCCGCCCCTGGCACGCCTTCCGGACGCCGTTGATCACCTTGGAGCGGTCGAACGGCTCCGCCACCCCGGAGCGCTTGACGACGGTCAGGGCGGTGGTCTCCATGGTCGTGAACCGCTTGCCGCAGGCCTGACACTGCCGACGCCGACGGATGGCGGAGCCGTCGTCGAGGGAGCGTGAGTCGACCACGCGCGAGTCCTCATGGCGGCAGAACGGGCAGTGCATCAGCTCTCTCCTCCTGGGCGGGGCACTCCCATGCTACGTCCGCTCAGCCGAGGCAGGCCGGACCCAGCAGGATCTTGAGGTCGCCGAACAGCGCCGGGTTCGGGCTCACCCGGAACTGCGGGCCCAGCTGGAACTCCTGCGTGGCACGCTGGCCCACCAGGGACAGCCGCACCTCCGAGGAGCCCTCGTGGGTGCGCAGCACGTCCGCCAGCTGGCCCATGACCTGCTCCGTGGCCTTGAACGCGGGCAGCGTGATCCGCACGGGGCCGCCGGGGCCATCCGAGAGCTCCGGGATGGTCAGCTCCATCGCGGACAGGGACACCGACCCGTCGTCACGACGCTGCACCCTGCCCTTGACGGCGACGACGAGGTCCTCGGCCAGCATCATCGCGATGGGCGCGTACACCTGGCCGAAGAACATGACGTCCATCGAGCCGCCGAGGTCCTCGATCTCGCAGCGCGCGTACGCGTTGCCCGAGGACTTGGCGATGCGGCGCTCGAGCGTGGTGATCAGGCCCGCGATGGTGACGATCGCGCCGTCGGCGGGCCCGTCGTCGTCGAGGACGCGGGTGATCTGGACGTCGGCGTGCTGGGCCAGGACGCCGTCGAGGCCCTGCAGCGGATGGTCGGACACGTACAGGCCCAGCATCTCGCGCTCGAACGCGAGCTTCTCCTTCTTGGCCCACTCCGGCAGGTCCGGGACGGCGACGCCGTCCGCGGCGTCGGAGTCGTCCTCGTCGCCGCCGCCGAGCGCGAACAGGTCGAAGGTGAACTCGCCGTGGTCCTCCTTGCGCTTCTGCGCCACGGTGGCGTCCACGGCCTCCTCGTGCACGGCCAGCAGGGCGCGGCGGGCGTAGCCGAGGGAGTCGAAGGCGCCGGCCTTGATCATGGACTCGATGGTGCGCTTGTTGCACACCACGAGCGGCACCTTCGCCAGGAAGTCGCCGAAGCCCGTGTACGAGCCCTTCTCCTCGCGCCCCTGGACCATGCCCTTGACCACGTTGGCGCCCACGTTGCGGACGGCGCCCATGCCGAAGCGGATGTCCCGGCCGACGGGGGTGAAGGTCAGGTGGGACTCGTTCACGTCCGGGGGCAGCACGGTGATGCCCATGTGGCGGCACTCGTTGAGGTACATGGCCAGCTTGTCCTTGTCGTCGCCCACCGAGGTGAGCAGCGCGGCCATGTACTCCGCCGGGTAGTGCGCCTTGAGGTAGGCCGTCCAGTAGGAGACCAGGCCGTAGGCGGCCGAGTGCGCCTTGTTGAACGCGTAGTCCGAGAAGGGCAGCAGGATGTCCCACAGGGCCTTCACCGCGGCCTCCGAGTAGCCGCGGTCCAGCATCCCCTGGTGGAACGCCTCGTACTGCTTGTCCAGCTCCGACTTCTTCTTCTTGCCCATCGCACGGCGCAGGATGTCGGCCTGGCCGAGCGAGTAGCCCGCCACCTTCTGGGCGATCGCCATGACCTGCTCCTGATACACGATCAGGCCGTAGGTGGTGTCCAGGATCTCCCGCAGCGGCTCCTCCAGCTCCGGGTGGATCGGGGTGATCTCCTGCTGCCCGTTCTTGCGCAGCGCGTAGTTGGTGTGCGAGTTCGCGCCCATGGGGCCGGGGCGGTACAGGGCGATGGTCGCCGAGATGTCCTCGAAGTTGTCCGGGCGCATCATCTTCAGCAGCGAGCGCATGGGCCCGCCGTCGAGCTGGAACACGCCGAGGGTGTCACCGCGGGCCAGCAGCTCGTAGGCCGCCGGGTCGTCCACGTCGAGGGTCTCCAGGTCCAGGTCCACGCCCTGGTTCGCCTTCACGTTCTCGAGCGCGTCCGAGATGATCGTGAGGTTGCGCAGCCCCAGGAAGTCCATCTTGATCAGGCCCAGGGACTCCGCCATCGGGTAGTCGAACTGCGTGATGACCTGGCCGTCCTGCAGGCGGCGCATGATCGGGATGACGTCGATCACCGGCACCGAGGACATGATCACGCCGGCCGCGTGCACGCCCCACTGCCGCTTCAGGCCCTCGAGGCCCTTGGCGGTCTCGAAGACCTCCTTCGCCACCGGGTCCGTGGCGATCAGCTCGCGGAAGGGCGCGGCCTCCCCGTAGCGCGGGGCCGCGGGGTCCTCGATGTCCTTGAGCGGGATGTCCTTGGCCATCACCGCCGGCGGCAGCGCCTTGGTGAGGGACTCGCCCATCGAGAAGGGCTGGTCCATCACGCGGGCCGAGTCCTTCAGGGCCTGCTTGGTCTTGATGGTGCCGTACGTGACGATCATGGTGACGCGCTCGTCGCCGTACTTGCGGGTGACGTAGTCGATCACCTCGGAGCGACGGCGGTCGTCGAAGTCGACGTCGAAGTCGGGCATGGACACGCGGTCCGGGTTGAGGAACCGCTCGAAGATCAGCCCGTGCTTGAGCGGGTCCAGGTCCGTGATGCGCAGCGCGTACGCCACCATCGATCCGGCGCCCGAGCCGCGGCCCGGGCCCACCCGGATGCCGTTCTCCTTGGCCCAGTTGATGAAGTCGGCCACGACGAGGAAGTACCCGGGGAAGCCCATCGAGATGATGACGTCCAGCTCGTAGTCCGCCTGCTTGCGCACGTGGTCCGGCACGCCGTCCGGGTAGCGGTAGGCCAGACCGGAGGCGACCTCCTTGATGAGCCAGCTGGTCTCGTCCTCGCCCTCCGGCGTGGGGAAGACCGGCATGTAGTTGGCCTTCGTGTCGAACTCGACCTCGCACCGCTCGGCGATGAGCAGCGTGTTGTCGCAGGCCTCGGGCAGCTCCGCGAAGAGCTCGCGCATCTGCCGCGGGGACTTCAGGTAGTACTCGGTGCCGGAGAACGCGAAGCGGGAGCCGCCCTGGTCGTAGCTGGGCTCGTTGAGCTTCGAGCCCGACTGCAGGGCCAGCAGCGCCTCGTGCGCCTTGGCGTCGTGCTCGTGGGTGTAGTGCAGGTCGTTCGTGGCCACGAACGGCAGGCCCAGGTCCTTGGCGAGCCGGCGCAGGTCCGTCATCACCCGGCGCTCGATGTCGAGGCCGTGGTGCATGATCTCGCAGTAGTAGTTGTCCTTGCCGAAGATGTCCCGGAAGTCCGAGGCCGCCTGCATCGCCTCCCGGTACTGGCCCAGGCGCAGGCGCGTCTGCACCTCGCCGGAGGGGCAGCCCGTGGTGGCGATCAGGCCCTTCGAGTACTGGCTCAGCAGCTCCCGGTCCAGCCGCGGCCACTTGGCGTACACCGAGTCCAGCGAGGCGATCGAGCCCATCCGGAACAGGTTGTGCATCCCCTCGGTGGTCTCGCTCAGCAGCGTCATGTGCGTGTACGCACCGCCGCCGGACACGTCGTCCCCCCGCTGGTGGGGCTCGCCCCAGCGGGTCTTCTCCTTGTCCGTGCGGTGCTGCTGCCCGGGGGCCACGTAGGCCTCGAGCCCGATGATCGGCTTGACGCCCGCCGCCGTCGCCTTGGACCAGAAGTCGTAGGCGCCGAAGAGGTAGCCGTGGTCCGTGATGGCCAGCGAGTCCATGCCCAGCCGCTGGGCCTCGGCGAACAGGTCGTCCAGCTTCGCGGCGCCGTCGAGCATGGAGTACTCGGTGTGCGTGTGCAGGTGGACGAAGCCGCCGTCCTTCACGGCGTCGGGGCGGGCGTCGGCGGACACGGTCATGCGGGGTGGGCCTTTCGACGGGGAGGACGGCAGGGCCGCACCAGCCTACTCGTGGTGCCCGGGCGGCGGGGCCGGACCGGGACGGGGGTCACATCGACGGTGCAGGCTCAGTCCTCGTCGCCGCGCAGCGCCGCCAGGGCGTGGGCGAGGTCGTCCGGATACGGGGAGGTGATCGTCACCGGCTCCCCCGTGACCGGGTGCGGGAACGCCAGGCGGTGGGCGTGCAGCCACTGGCGGGTCAGCCCGAGCTCGGCCGCCAGGCGCGGATCCGCCCCGTACGTGAGGTCGCCGACGCACGGGTGGCGCAGCGCCGAGGTGTGCACGCGGATCTGGTGGGTGCGCCCGGTCTCCAGGTGGACCTCGAGCAGGGTGGCCCGGCCGAACACCTCGAGCGTCTCGTAGTGGGTCACGGACGGCCGGCCGTCCTCGAGCACCGCGAACTTCCAGTGGTGGCCGGGATGCCGCCCGATGGGCGCGTCCACGGTGCCGCTCAGCGGGTCCGGGATGCCCTGGACCACGGCGTGGTAGACCTTCTCCGGCACGCGCTCGCGGAACTGGTCCTTCATGGCCGTGTAGGCGCGCTCGGTCTTGGCCACGACCATGACCCCGGTGGTGCCGACGTCGAGCCGGTGCACGATCCCCTGGCGCTCAGGGGCGCCCGAGGTGGTGATGTCGTAGCCGAGGGCGGCCAGGGCGCCCACCACGGTGGGCCCGACCCAGCCCGGCGAGGGGTGCGCGGCCACGCCGGTGGGCTTGTCCACGGCCACCAGGTCCTCGTCCTCGTACAGGATGCTCAGCGCGTCCACGCGCTCTGCCCTCACTTCCAGGGGGTCGGGGTCGTCGGGGACGTCGACGGCGAGGGTCTCCCCCACCACGGCCTTCGCGGACTTGGCCAGGACGCGGTCCCGGCGGCCGGAGCGCGACTCGGCCCGCACCAGGCCCCGGGAGAACCAGTCCGCCAGCAGCGAGCGGGAGACGCCGAACGCGTCGGCGAGCACCGCGTCGACCCTCCGGCCCGCCTCGGCCTCGGTGACCTCGAGCCGCTCGGTCAGTCCCGGTCTCATGCCCATGTCCTCACGCCTCCCGTGTGCCGTCCAGGCGGCGGCCGGTCATCACGAGCAGGGCGACGCCGATGACGGAGCAGACGATGAACGAGTCCGCCACGTTGAAGATCGCGAAGTGCGGCACGGAGATCATGTCGACCACGTGGCCGCGCCCGAACGCCGGGGGCCGGAACAGCCGGTCCGTGAGGTTGCCGAGCACGCCGCCGGCGAGCCCGCCCAGCGCCAGGGCCCACGGCGTCGAGCGCACGCGGGCGATCCCGACGAGGGCGGCGACCGCCACCACGGCTTGGATGATGGTGAACACCCAGGTGTGGTCCTCGCCGATGGAGAAGGCCGCGCCCGGGTTCAGGATGTAGTGCCAGCGCAGCACCCCGGGGATCACCGCGACGGAGTCCCCCAGCTGCATCGTGCTCTCGACCGCGTACTTGGTCAGCTGGTCGAGGGCGTAGGCCAGCACCGCCACGATGAGGGCGGTGAGCACGGCTCGCCGGCCCGCGCGAGGGGATCGCGGGGCCGGCGCGGCGTCGACGGCACGACTCACGCCGTGGGCGTGGGGGGCTCGACGCGCTTCTGGGCGCGGATCTCCCGCAGCTGGCCCTCGATGTAGGAGGTGAGGCGGCTGCGGTAGTCGGTCTCGAAGCTGCGCAGCTGTTCGACCTCGCCCTCCAGGCCGGCCTTCTCCACGGCCAGGGCCTCGAGGGTGCGGGCCTTCTGCTCCTCGGCGTCGCTGACGAGCCGGGCCGCGGTGGCCTCGGCCTCGGCGACGAGCTCGGTGCTGCGCTGCTCGCCCGCGGCGACGTGCTCGTCATGCAGCCGCTGGGCCATGGCCAGGACGCCGGCGGCGGAGGTCGCGGCCGCGTCGGCGGACTCGGGGGCGGCGGCCGGGGCCGACTCCTCGGCGGAGGCCGGGGTCGCGGCGGCCTCCGGGGTGTCCGCAGCGGGGCCGGCGGCCGGGGCGGCGCCGCCGGCGCGCAGCTCCGCGTTCTCGGACTCGAGCTGCTCGTTGAGGGCGATCAGGCGCTTGAACTCCGCCACGATCTCGTCGAGGAAGTCATCCACCTCGGTCTGGTCGTAGCCCTCGCGGAACTTCGTGGGCTGGAACTGCTTGTTGACCACGTCTTCCCAGGACAGCGCCATGGAACCGTCTCGCTCTCTGCTCGGTGCTCGGGGACGGCCGGGCGGCCCGGCGCGTCGGCGGTCGGCGCGCCGGTGAGGGGCGGCGCCGATCCTGCCGCGAAGACTACCACCGGGGCCGACAGCCGCCCCGGGCCGCGGGTCAGGCCACGCCGGCCAGGCTCAGCACCAGGACCCGCAGCAGGACGACGCCGAGGAACACGATGAGGAAGGCCACGTCCAGGCCGATGCCGCCCAGGTTCACCGGCGGCACGGCACGACGCACGGGGCGCAGCAACGGATCGGTGGCCCCGTACACGCCGCTGGCCAGCATGAGGGCCGCCCCGGTGGGGCGCCAGTGGCGGACGAACGACTGCGTGACGTCCAGGACGATCCGCACGGTCAGCGCCGCGAGCACCACCGTCAGGGCGATGTAGGCGAGGGCGAGGAGCAGCTGCATGGGCGCCTCAGTCGCCGTCGAACGGGGAGTCGGCCGCGCCGGACTCGCCCTGCTCGGCGCCGACGACGTCCACGGTGGCCGGGGTCAGCAGGAACACCTTGCTGGTGATGCGGGAGATCGAGCCGTGCAGGCCGAAGACGAGGCCGGCCGCGAAGTCCACGAGGCGCTTGGCCTCGTTCTCACCGAGGTCGGTCACGTTCATGATCACGGGGACGCCGGAGCGGAAGGCCTCGCCGATCGCCTTCGCGTCGTTGTAGGAGCGGGGGTGGACGGTGGAGAGGGTGTGCACGGAGGCTCCTTCGGCAGACGACGCTGCGGCTCGCTTGATGGGGGTCACCGGGGCCCGGTAGCCCGGGTCGACCGGCTCGGGACGCGCCGGACGCCGGGGTTCGACGGGATCGGCCGCGGTGGAGCCGGACGGGGTCACGGGCTCCGGCCGCTCGGCCGGCTCGGGATCGCGGACCGCAGCCGGGCGGACGGCCTCCATGTGGGGGTCGGTGTCCGGCTCCGCGGGGCGGCGCGCCTCGACGACCTCGTGTCGGGGCGCGGTCTCCCGCTCGGCCGCACGCGGCTGCTCGTCGTACTCGTCGCCGTCGGCCAGGCCGAGGTAGATCATCGTCTTCTTCAGGGCACCAGCCATGAGTCTTCCTTCACCACGTCCTCCGGCCCCGGGGGCCGCCGTCGTTCGTCGTCGGTGCGCGTGCGTCCGCACGGTCCTGTCGCGTCCCGCCGGGACGCGCGGGGTCAACGTTAGCCCACCGCGTCCCGGGCCCCCAGAACGTCGGAGCCGATGCGCACCTGTGTCGCCCCGGCGCGCACGGCCGCCTCGAGGTCCGCGCTCATCCCCATGGACAGTGCGGTGGCCTCCGGATGCGTCTGCCGCAGGCGCGCGCCGAGTGCGGCAAGGCGGCGGAACGCGTGCTCCGGGTCCAGGCCGCGCGGTGCCACGCACATCAGCCCGCCCAGCCGCAGGCCCGGCAGGCCTGCGATGACGTCCGCGAGGGCGGGGACGTCCTCGGGGCGGGCGCCGCCGCGCGGGCCGATCCCCTCGGGACGGTCCTCGTCGGCGCGGTCGTCGACATCCACCTGCACGAGGCACTCCAGGTCGGGGATCGCGGCCTCGGGCTCGCGCTCGCGCCGCAGCACGAGCGCCCGCGAGAGCGCCTCGGCCAGTTCGGGTCGGTCCACCGACTCCACCACGGACGCGTAGCGCACCACGTACTTGGCCTTGTTGGTCTGCAGCTGGCCCACGAAGTGCCAGCGCGGGGCGTCCGCCCCCAGAGCCGCGGCGACGGCCTCGGCCTTGGGCCGGGCCTCCTGGTCGCGGTTCTCCCCCACGTCGGTCACGCCGAGCGCGGCGAGGCGCACGACGTCGTCGGCGGGGTGGGTCTTGGTCACGACGACGAGCGCGGGCTCCGCCTCGCGCCCGGCGTCCCGCGCGGCGTCGGCGATGCGGGCGTGCACCGCGGCGAGCGCGTCGGCGATCTCCCGGGCGCGGGGGTCCGTCGGGGTCGGCCCGGCGGTGGCGGGGGCGGTCATGCGTCTCCTCTCGGGACGGTGGCGTCGGGGTCGGCGCGCCAGACGAGGCCGGCGAACCGGCCCTCACCGGGCGCCCGACGGTGTGAGAACAGGCGCTCGTCCTCCCGCGTGCACACGTTGATCGTCGCGGTGGCCACCCCGCGGGCACGGAGGACCTCCGCGGCGCCGGCGGGCAGGTCGAGGGCGGGGGTGCCCCAGGACGTGGTGGCCGCGGTCGCCGGGAGGCAGGCGGCGGCGTCGTCGCGCATGGCCGCGGGCACCTCATAGCAGCGGCCGCACACGCCGGGGCCGATCCAGGCGCGCAGGCCGGGACCGGTCCGGTCGGCCTCCGGCCGCAGGGAGAGCAGCCGATCGACGGTCGCCTCCAGGACGCCGTCCAGCAGCCCGCGCCGCCCGGCGTGGGCCACGGCGGTCGCGCCGGTCGTCTCGTCGACGACGACCACGGGGAGGCAGTCGGCCACCATGACGGCCAGCGGCCGTGACCCGTCGCGGCTCACGGCGGCGTCGGCCACGGGGGCCGAGGCACCGCCGCGCCCGGGCCCGTCCGCCCACACGACGTCGGCCGAGTGCACCTGGTCCAGATAGAGCGTGGCGCCCTCGGGGACCCCCATCACGCGCTCCAGGGCGCGGCGGGCGGCGCTGACGCGAGCGAGCCCCGCGGCCTCGTCCGGCGGGACCACGTGCGGCGCGAGGTTGCCGGCGGCCACGGACGTCCAGGCCACGTGCACGGCGCCCGTCGCGGTGCGGACGGTCTCGCGGTGCACGAAGGGGCCGGCGGGGACCCGTGCGGTCCCGGCCGGCCCCTCCGCGGCCGTCACTTGAGGAAGTCCGGGACGTCCAGGTCCGAGGACCCGGCGCCGAGGTCCGGCTCCACCACGGTGGGCAGGTCCTGCTGGCGGCGCGGCTGCTGCTCCTGCGGGGCCAGCGGCACGGTGCCGCGCACGGCGGGGCGCTCGGCCTGCTGCGGCTGGGCCGGGGCGGCGGGCTGCGGCTGGGCGGCGGGCTGCGGCTGCGCGGGGGCCG
>NZ_JAKRLB010000035.1:0-11060 GCF_022664405.1 Micrococcus luteus
ACGAGCAACGCGGGCAAACCAGATGGCCAGCACCGGGCAGTTCCCGTGGCCATCACTGGGCAGTCCTCATGGCCGTCAGCGGGTCATTCCCTGGCCACCTATGGGCAGCTTTTCATGGCCGCTTACAAGAGCTGTCGAGTTCCCGTCGGGGATCTGCTGCGAATCGGGCATTGTCACGCTCTCCTTTGAGGTCTGGTGCACTTGTAGCGCGAGTCGTGCATGAACCGCCTGGGCCGCAACTGGAATCGATAACTTCCTGAAAGTCATGACTACCAAACCTGAGACTTGATGTGTGACAGAACCGCTGAAGAAGGTGCTCGGAGCGCAGGTGCGCGATCTGCGCCTTGCGGGTCGGCTGCCGCAGGAAGGTCTTGCTGAAGAGCTCGGCGTGTCGACTCGGTACCTCGCCGGCATCGAGCGTGGGGAGCGCAACCTCACTTTGGACTCCGTCGATGCTCTGGCAGAGCAACTAGGGCGTGTCTGAGAATAGATGCACGAGTCAGCTGAGACCCTGGGGACATGTCCCGGTTCCAGATGCTCTCCGACGCCCAATGGGAGTTGATCGCCCCGATGCTCCCGACCCGGACCGGCCGCGCCGGCAGGCCGTTCGCCGACGCCCGCACCATGGTGGAGGCGATCATCTACCGATACAGGTGCGGAATCGCTTGGAGGGATCTGCCCGAGGTCTACGGGCCCTGGCAGACCGTGTGGACCTGGCATCGGCGCTTGGCCGAAGAAGGCACATGGGACACGGTGCTGGCCACGCTGACCGCCGCCGCTGACGCCGAAGGCCTGATCGATTGGTCGGTCTCGGTGGACTCCACGATCGCCCGCGCCCACCAGCACGCGACGAACATCACCCGCCACACAGGGGGATGGATCGAACTACAAGAATCCGCGTGAGGAACCGGCCGATCACGGCATCGGGCGCTCCCGTGGCGGGCTGAGCACGAAGATCCATCAGCTCGTGGACGGGACCGGGCTGCCGCTGGTCAGCCTGATCACCCCCGGCCAGGCAGGGGACTCCCCGATGCTGCTTCCTCTTCTGGAGCAGCTGCGCGTGACCCGGCCAGTAGGGCGGCCCCGGACCCGCCCCGAGGCCGTGCTGGGCGATAAGGCGTACTCCTCCCGGGCGATCCGCACCCACCTACGTGCCCGTGGGATCAAAGCGGTCATCCCCGAACCGGCCGACCAGCAGGGCCACCGCAGACGGCGCGGTGCCCGCGGCGGGCGCCCCGTTAGCCTCGACGCGGACGCCTACAAGGGCCGCAACGTCATCGAGCGTCAGTACGCGCACCTGAAGCAGTGGCGGGGTCTGGCGACCCGGTATGACAAGTACGCGATCGTCTACCGGTCCGCTGTGGTGCTGAATGCTGTGATCGCATGGTCCAAACGATTGTCAGACATGCCCTAGGTGTTGAGGCGCAGGCACTTGTCGTTCGTCAGTGACGTTCGGCGCTCGAGTCACTCTTGCGCGGCGAACCGTGTGGGCATCATGGATGCCTGCCTGAGCACACACGACTTCGGGCGAGCTGAGATAATGACAGTGGTGCCGTCTACCTTCAGCATTGGTTGGGCGGCATTACGAGTGCCGGTCTCGTCGCACTGCCGCCCGGCAGATTATCTAGTCACAAGTGAAGGACCCTAGTGCCACACAGCTCCATCAACCACGCGCGAATCGCGGCGCTCATCTGGAATATCGCAGATGATGTCCTCCGCGACCTCTATGTTCGAGGCAAGTACCGGGACGTGATCCTTCCCTTCACGGTCCTGCGTCGCCTGGACAGCGTCCTTGGCCCGACGCGCGATGCAGTGATGGCGATGAAGAAGATGCTGGACGAGGCGGGCGTCGCTGACCAGGATGCACCGCTGCGCGATGCTGCCAAGCAGGACTTCTACAACACATCTGGTTTCTCGCTGCAGGACCTGCGGCACGTGTCGAACTCGACGCGCCTGCGGCAGAACTTCGAGGCGTACCTCGATGGCTTCTCGCCTAACGTGCAGGAGATCATCGACAACTTTGAGTTCCGTAACCAACTACCTCGGCTTACGAAGGCTGACGCGCTCGGTGCGTTGATCGAGAAGTTCCTCGCTCCAGACCTCGATCTCTCCCCAGCGGGCATGGACAACCACGGGATGGGCACCGTCTTCGAAGAGTTGGTGCGCCGCTTCAACGAGGAGAACAACGAAGAGGCCGGCGAGCACTGGACGCCGCGTGACGCTGTGCGCCTGATGACCCGGCTGATGTTCGAACCCATCGCAGACACGATCCCGTCGGGTACCTACCGGCTCTACGACGGTGCGATGGGGACCGGTGGCATGCTGACCGTCGCCGAAGAGACCCTGAAGCATCTGACGGAGCTGTCCGGCAAGAAGGTCTCCACGCACCTCTACGGGCAGGAGATCAACGCCGAGACGTACGCGATCGCGAAGGCCGACCTGATCCTCAAGGGCGACGGCAAAGCGGCCGACAACATTGTCGGCGGCCCGGAGTACTCGACCCTCTCCAACGATGCGTTCGCGGGCCAAGAGTTCGACTTCATGCTCTCCAACCCGCCTTATGGCAAGAGTTGGAAGACCGACCAGGATCGCCTCGGCGGCGCGAAGAAGATCATCGACCCGCGGTTCCTCGTCAACCACGACAACGACAGCGAGTATTCGCTGGTGACGCGGAGCAGCGACGGACAGCTGATGTTCCTCGCAAATCTGATCTCGAAGATGAAACAGGGCACCGAGCTCGGCTCCCGGATCGCATCGGTGCACAACGGCTCCTCGCTGTTCACAGGTGACGCTGGCCAGGGCGAGAGCAACATCCGACGATGGATCATCGAGAACGACTGGCTCGAAGCGATCGTCGCGCTGCCGCTGAAGATGTTCTACAACACCGGTATCGCCACGTACGTGTGGGTGCTCTCCAACCGCAAGGAAGATCGCCGCAAGGGCAAGGTCCAGCTCATCGACGCCACCGACTGGTTCACGCCGTTGCGCAAGAACCTGGGCGAGAAGGGCGTCGAGGTCAGCTCGACTGACGCCGACAAGGTCCTCGAGGCGTTCAAAGCGTTCGATCAGTACGAAGACACCGACCACTCGAAGGTATTCGACGGTGTGGACTTCGGATACCACAAGATCACCGTCGAACGGCCCTTGCGCATCGCCGGTGTTGACCCACACCGTGTCTACACGGCGCAGGAGATCAAGCAGCTGAAGGAGGACGGAGTGCGCGACGAAAGTGCACCGCCTCTCATCCGCAAGGCGCTGCCGTACGCCGCGACACCCGATCCGCTGCACGGGAGGTACGAAGCCGTCATCGACGGCCGCGCCCGCATCGTCCAGTACGAGCCCGACTCCGAGCTGCGCGACACCGAACAGGTACCGCTCACGGAGCCCGCGGGCGACTATGCCGACGGCATCGAAGCCTTCTTCCGTCGCGAAGTCGAGCCTTACGCCCCGGATGCCTGGATCGACGACTCGAAGGCGAAGATCGGCTACGAGATCTCCTTCACCCGCCACTTTTACAAGCCCACGCCCCTGCGCACCTTGGCCGAGATTCAGGCCGACATCCGCGCACTCGAGGCAGAGACTGAAGACCTGATCGCCGAAATCGCAGGTGAAGCCTGATGTTCAGGGATCTACCCAAGTACGCAGAGACGACTTCAAACTCATTCTGGTCGACTCGAACACCGGCTCACTGGGCGGTACACCCCGGTTTGGCTGTGATGCAGGAGAACCGACACAAGAACACCGGGTTGGTCGAGACGCAAGTTCTCTCGCTGAGTTATGGCCAGGTCGTCGTTAAACCGCTTGAGAAGCAACGCGGATTGGTTCCTGATTCCTATGAGGGTTATCAGATTCTCGAACCCGGTGACATCGTTGTACGTCCTACCGACCTGCAGAACGATCAGACAAGTGTTCGAGTTGGGCATGTCAAGGACCGTGGCATCATTACTTCGGCATACATCGGTTTGCGCCCTACCGGGGACTGGAATGGCGCGTATGCTTACCAATACCTAATTGCCATTGACTCGACAAAGCGTATCTATGGGATGGGCAGCGGACTACGCCAGCAGCTGGGGTGGGGTGATCTAAAGCGGATGCCTTGCCTGGTGCCGCCGATCGAAGAGCAGGCAGCGATCGTAAAGTACCTCGAACATGCGAACGCACGCATCGATAAGGCAATCGCGGCCAAGCGTCGTCTCGTTGCTCTTATCGAGGAGCAACGGCGAGCACACAATTTGGAGCGCATTCAGGGTGGCGCCGGGAATCCTGGGACCTGGCCAAGGAAGCGCCTCAAGTGGGTAGTACGGTTGCAGCGGGGGTATGATCTTCCCGCGGACGAGAGGGATGCGGGGCCGTTCCCCGTGATTTCTTCCGGCGGCGTAATCGCAACACACAGTGAGGCGCGAGTGGACGGGCCTGGAGTCGTTATCGGGCGATACGGCTCTACTGGAGCGGTCTTTTATGTTGAAGACAAATTTTGGCCGCACAATACCGCACTTTACGTAACTGATTTTCAAGGAAACCATCCACGATGGTGCTATTGGCTATTACGCTCTATTGATAAGACCGTGTACGCCGAAAAGTCAGCGGTTCCGGGCGTCGACCGAAAAGACCTTTATGAAATTGCAGTGTCCGTGCCTCCTGGTCACGTACAGATGCAAGTGGTTGAGGAGATTGAACGCGACGGCGCGCAATTCGACTCCGTTGCGAAACGCTATCAGGACGAGATCTCCCTCCTGCAAGAGTTCCGAACACGCCTCGTTGCCGACGTCGTGACAGGGCAGGTGGACGTCCGAGCGATCGCCGCATCGTTGCCAGACACCCCGGAACAAGGCACCGGTCTGGACTCACTGTTGGATGATGATCTCGAAGATGCGTTGGGCGAAAGCGAGGAGTGAGCATGCGGCGTCTCAATGAAGAGAGCTTGGAAGCGCTCATCGTTGAACAGATGGTCGACGGTGGATGGGCCGAGGGCGCGCCTGCCGACTACGTCGCGTCCCACGCGCTCGATCTCGGCCAGTTCACCGAGTTCATCAGTGCGACCCAGCCCGACCTTGTTGAGCCGCTTGGCCTTGCTTCGGACACGCCTACACGTCACAAGTTCCTTGCCCGGCTTCAGGGGGAGATCACGCGCCGTGGCGTTGTGCACATGCTGCGCAACGGCATCGACCACCTCGGTCTGCATGTAGATCTCTACTATCCGGCGCCCGATGCGGCGAACCCGAAGGCTGCCGCTCTCTTCGAGGCGAACCGATTTGTGGTTACACGACAGGTGCACTACAGCGTGAGCAACACTGGCGACGCTGTCGACCTGGTCGGGTTCATCAACGGGCTGCCGGTGTTCACGTTCGAGCTGAAGAACAACTTCACGAACCAGACGGTCGAGGACGCGGTTCAGCAGTATCAGCGCGACCGGGACCCCCGTGAGCCGCTGTTCGCGTTCGGCCGGACGATTGCGCACTTCGCCCTCGACGACCAGCGAGCCCGATTCTGCACCCAGCTCAAAGGCGCTTCCTCCTGGTTCCTGCCCTTCGACCAGGGCTTCAAGGACGGGGCCGGCAACCCGCCGAACCCCGACGGCGTGATGACCGATTACCTCTGGCGGCAGGTGCTCGCTCCGCTCAGCCTCGCGGGGATCATCGAGAACTACGCACAGATCGTCGTCGAGAAGAACCAGAAGACCGGCAAGAAGGTTTCAAAGGCGATCTTCCCGCGCTACCACCAGCTCGACGTCGTCCGCAAGCTGCTCGCCGATGTCGAGGCGAACGGGGCCGGTCGCCGGTACCTGATCCAGCACTCTGCGGGCAGCGGCAAGTCGAACTCGATCGCCTGGCTGACCCATCAGCTGACTGAGACGATCCATGACGGTCGCATCGCTTTCGACTCGATCATCGTCGTCACGGACCGCATCATCCTCGACAACCAGTTAACACAAACCATCAAGTCGTTCCTGCAGGTGGGCTCAACGGTTGTACATGCGGACCGGTCGGGGGACCTGCGCCGCGCGATCTCGGCCGGGAAGAAGATCATCGTCACAACGGTGCAGAAGTTCCCATACATCCTGGATGACATCGGAGCGGACCATCGGGACCGCAGGTTCGCCATCGTGATCGACGAGGCACACTCGTCGCAGGGGTCGAAGACATCGGCAGCGGTCTCCCGGGCTCTCGCTGGCGTCGACGACATCGAAGACGACACCCTCGAGGACCAGATCAACCGGATCATCGAGGGCAAGAAGCTGCTGCCGAACGCGAGCTATTTCGCGTTTACGGCGACTCCGAAGAACAAGACGCTCGAGATGTTTGGCGAGCCCGTACCGAACGCCGAGGGTGGCACGGGATTCCGCCCCTTCCACTCGTACACGATGAAGCAAGCGATCCAGGAGGGCTTCATCGTCGATGTCCTCGCGAACTACACCCCCATCGGCAGCTACTACAAGCTGATGAAGACCGTCGAGGACGACCCTGAGTTCGACGCGAAACGCGCATCGAAGAAGCTCCGCGCGTACGTCGAGGGCAACGAACACGCCATCGCGCAGAAGTCCGCCATCATGGTCGAGCACTTCCTCGCCCAGGTGGTGGCGAAGCGCAAGATCGCCGGGCATGCCCGGGCCATGGTGGTGACATCGTCAATTGCGCGATGCATTGAGTACTTTCACGCGATTCGTGATGCACTCGCCGAGCGGAAGAGCCCGTACCGAGCAGTCGTCGCCTTCTCCGGCGAGCACGAGTACAAGGGCGTGAAGGTGACCGAGGCCAGCCTGAACGGCTTCCCTTCCAGCGCCATCGCTGAGCAGGTGAAGACCGATCCATATCGGATCTTGGTGGTCGCCAATAAGTTCCAGACGGGATACGACGAGCCGCTGCTGCACACGATGTACGTCGACAAGGCACTTTCCGGAGTGTTGGCGGTGCAGACACTGTCGCGCCTCAACCGTGCCCATCCCGCGAAGCACGACACGTTCGTGCTCGACTTCGCCAACGACGCCGACGAGATCCAGCGTGCGTTCGAGCCGTACTACCGTACGACCGTGCTGGCCGAGGAGACCGACGCCAACAAGCTTCATGACCTGGTCAACGATCTCGACGCCTTCGCCGTCTACACGATCGAACAGATCGACGAGTTTGTGAGTCGATACCTGGCTGGCGAGAGCCGTGACCAGCTCGACCCGCTGCTCGATGGGAGTGTCGCGGAGTACATCGAGATGCCCGACGAGGACGATCAGGTCGCGTTCAAAGGCGGCGCAAAGGCGTTCCTGCGTACCTACAACTTCCTCTCGACTGTGCTTCCGTACGGGAGCAGCGAGTGGGAGAAGCGATCGATCTTCCTCGACCACCTGGTGCCAAAGCTGCCCGCGCCGAAGGAGGAGGACCTCTCGGCCGGCATCCTGGAGAATATCGATCTGGAGTCGTACCGGGCCGAGAAGCTCAGCGCCATGAAGATCGTCCTCGACGATGAGGATGGCACTCTCGATCCGGTGCCAGCCGCCGGCGGTGGGCACCGCTCAGACCCAGAGCTCGAGAGGCTCTCCGCGATTGTGCGCAGCTTCAACGATCACTTCGGCAACATCGAGTGGAACGATGCGGATCGTGTGCAGCGGTTCATCACCGAAGAGATCCCGCGGCTGGTGTCCGAGGATGAGGCCTACAAGAATGCGCAGGCCAATGACGATCCGGTAAACGCCCGCGTCGAGAGCGACCGCGCACTCAGCCAAGTCATGTTACGTCTCATCTCAGACGACACCCAGCTCTTCAGGGAGTTCCAGGACAACAGCAGCTTCAAGCAGTGGCTTGCGAATGCGGTATTCGACGCGACCTACCGTAAGAGTGCTTGATAAGGCACACCCTCAGAGTTTCATGGCCACAGCTGCCGTGAGAATGAGAGTGGCACAGGAAGTTAGTAACGGACGCACGCGTTGCGACGGCTGCGCCATCCCGCCCGGTCGGCTTTTATGCCACGGGCGTAGCTTCCATCCGACTAAGTCCGAGGTGCTCTGTCCCTCCTGGCTCACAACTATGGAACGCCGCAGGGGAGTCGGCTCGTCTTGAGTCACGTGATTGGCGACGGACGCGGTGAC
Organism: Micrococcus luteus; assembly: GCF_022664405.1. Lineage (NCBI taxonomy): Bacteria > Bacillati > Actinomycetota > Actinomycetes > Micrococcales > Micrococcaceae > Micrococcus > Micrococcus luteus. Next base: position 8,075 of record NZ_JAKRLB010000035.1, read on the forward strand.
CCTCGGCATTCCTTGCCCGCCTTGCTCACGGGCTCGCCACCTCAGAACAGCGGCCAAGGCACCGCCGGCGTCAGCCCGCTCGGGGCAAGGAGAATCCCGTCGTCGAGCAACCGGGCACAGGGTTCGGCCAAGGCTTCGACTTCCTCGGCGCCGCGTAACCCCGCCAGCCCCCGCCCCAGTTCACCGCCGAGCCCCGGGCCTACCCGGCCGACGCCGTCGCGCTCCTCCTCACTCAGCTCCTCACCGATCCATCCCCACAGCACGGTCCGGAGCTTGTTCTCCACATCGAAGGTCAGCCCGTGGCCCACGCCGTGGCGGTGCCCGACGCGCATGGGGACGATGTGCGCGCCCTTGCGGTCGGCGTTGCTGACGATCACGTCGAACACCGCCCTGCGGCGCAGCGCCGCCGCGTCCTCGCGGGCCAGGACGAGGCCCTGCCCGTCCTCGCCGTCCTCACCGTGTGAGGTCGGCGGGGAAGCAGGCCATCACCAGTCGCCCGACGTCGCGGGCGGTCGCGGTCAGGTCCTCTGCCGTACGGCGGATCGCTGTCGCCAAGTCCTGGGGGCCGCGGCCAATGGGCACGATCGCGGTGATGCCCTCGTCGTAGAGGGTGTCCGCGTCCTGTCCCACGGAGCCGGCGAGGACGATCACCGGGATCGCGCGGCCTGCTGTGCGCACGGCCTGGGCCACGCCGATCGGCACCTTCCCGGCCAAGGACTGGCCGTCAATGCGCCCCTCTCCGGTGATGACGAGGTCAGCGGTCTTCACGAGGTCGTGGAAACCCGCCGTCTCGAGGACGACGTCGATACCCGGCTTCAAGGTGGCTCCAATGAAGGCGTGCAGGCCACCGGCGAGACCCCCTGCTGCTCCCGCACCGGGGAGCGCGTCGATCGCGACCCCGAGGTCTCGCTCGACGATGCCCGCGAGATGGACCAGTCCGGTATCCAGGCTCGCCACTGATGCAGGATCCGCCCCCTTCTGGGGGCCGAACACGTGGGCTGCACCCTGCGATCCCGTGAGGGGGTTGCTGATGTCGCACATCACCTCCACGTCGACGTCGCGGAGCCGGTCTCGTGCCGGGGCGGAGTCGATCCGCGCGATCCGGGTGAGGGTGTCGCCGGTCGGGATGAACTCCTCGCCCGCAGCGTCGAGGAACCGGACGCCGAGGGCTGCGGCAGCGCCCGTGCCGCCGTCTGTCGTGGCGCTCCCGCCGGCCCCGACGATGACTCTGCGCGCGCCAGCGGACACGGCGTCGAGGATCTGCTCGCCGATCCCGAACGTCGTCGCCCGTCCCGTGTCCTCGCGTCCGGAGGTGAGAGGGAGCCCGGCACATGAGGCGGTCTCCACCACCGCCACGTCTGGGTCGATCAGTCCGTAGTGGACAGACACGCGTTCGCCGTAGAACACCCCGCAGACTGTCGCGGATCGCAAAACGCCCCCTGCGGCAGCCACGAAGGCCTCGACGGTGCCCTCCCCGCCGTCGGCGATGGGCACCACGAGGACCTCGGCGTCGGTGACCGACGCGAGACCCGCCGCGATCGCGGAGCCCGCCTCCCGCGACGACAGGGCCCCCTTGAACGAGTCTGGGATGACGATGATGCGCTGCACGCGTGGATCTCCTAGGTCAGGTGACGGGGTCAGATGAGGACGAGGCCGAGGATCCAGATGAACACGATGGAGGTGAGCCCCATCAGGAGCGTGACCATCGTCTGGGTGCGGTAACCCTGCGAGGGCGTCATGCCGCTGAAGTTGGTGACCACCCAGAAGTACGAGTCGTTGGCGTGGGAGACGGTCATGGCCCCGGCCGCAATGGCCATGACCACGAGCGCGCTGGCCACCGGGGTCTCGAAGCCCAGTGCAGGCATCATCGGGAAGACCATGGCCGACGTGGTCGTGAGGGCCACTGTGGAGGAGCCCTGCGCGGTCTTCAGGACGGCGGAGACGAGGAAGGGGAAGAACAGTCCGATGACCGACAACTGTGCAGCGTTGCTCTCGATGAAGGTGACGAGGTCGGTGGTGGCGATGACGCGCCCCAGCACACCGCCGGCCGCCGTGATGAACAGAATGGGGCCGACGACCCGGAGGGTCTCCTCCGTCAGGTCGTAGAACGTCTCGCCACGGCGCACGCTGAACAGCAGGCCGACTGCGCAGAGAGTGCCGACGGCGAGCGCGATCATCGGCGTGCCGAGGAATCGGGCGAAGTCACCCGCGGGGCCGGTCCACTTCAGGACGGATGCGAGCGAGCCGAGAGCCATGAGCAGGATGGGGGCGATGATGGGCGCGAAGGACGCAGCCGTCCCAGGCATCCGCCCGTAGGACCGGCGAAGCGCGTCGTAGGCCGCCTCCAGCTCGTCCGCATCCTCCGTGCCGATCTCCTCAGGGGCGGTCACCCGCTTGCCGATGTAGAGGGCGTACAGGTACGCGACGAGGAGTGCGGGGATCGAGACGACGACGCCGAGGCCGATCACCAGCAGGAGGTGGTCGCCGATGCCGAGGTTCTGGGCGGCTGCGATGGGCCCCGGGGTCGGCGGGATGAAGACGTGCGAGGTGTACAGACCTGCCGCCAGGGCCACGGTCATCGCCACGGGTGACGCCCCGGTGCGACGGGCCAGGGCCTTACGGAGCGCTTGTCGACGACCATGATCGAGAGGAAGGGGTGGATCTTCCATCTGGAGATCATGACGATCATCAGGGCGATGGCCAGGATGAAGACGAGCAAGAACGGTATTCCAGTCATCGGGAGTCCTTTGTGCGGCACGGGATTCCAGCCAGAGTAGGACCGATGGGACTTCAGCGGCGATGTTCTGGCGAACAGGGTTCGGCCGTCTCGATGGTCCTCTGCATCCCGCAAGGTGTCGGCGGGCGTGTCAACTTGTCTGTGTAAGCGGGGTGGTCACAGGTAGGGGTTGATCCGGTCGGGGTAGGCCGCGGCGAGCTGGGCGAGGGCCTGCTTCCAGTTCGTGACGGCCTGACCTTCGACGAGCCG
>NZ_JAKRLB010000036.1:0-10674 GCF_022664405.1 Micrococcus luteus
ACCCGGTGAGCACCACCCGCCCTGGACCTGCCATTCTCGGCATGAATCCGCGGATTCTGTGTTCTTCACCCCGCCTCCCGGTCACCCGGTCGGCGTCTTGAGCACGAGATGGAACTCTACACACGAACCACACCGAACACAAAATCAGGGGCGACACCCGGCGTGCAGTCCCGGGCGGACGGTCGACTTCCGCGTGTTCTCGCGGATTCCTCGATGCCGTCCGACTCGGTTCGGCACTCCCGCGCCGAGACCGTCGATCGTGACGTGCACCACGCGTCAGGGCGTGACCGTCGAGTCCGGATGCGGCTGGAGCCACAGGGTGGTCAGCGCCGGCACGTTCACCGTGACGTGGGCAGGCTGGCCCTGCCACTGGCCCTCATGGGCAGCGATCACCTCGGATTGGCCGGTCTGCTCGCGCCAGCCGTCACCGTGGAAGTCGATCGCGTCGGTGTCCAGCACCACCGTCCACTCCCCCGCGGACGGCACCCCCACCCGGAGCCCCTGACGCGGCGACCCCGAGAGGTTGGTGATGCACAGCAGCGGGGCGCCGCCCGGTTCGGCAGCCGGGACCGCGTCGCCGTCGTCGTCGATCCGTGTCTCCGGCACCACCTGCGCAGCGGGCATGCGGAGGAACACGAGCGTGTTGCCGTCGGCGTCGCCGCCGTCCACCCACGCGAATCCCTCCGGGCTGTGGTCCAGCGACCACAGCGCCGGCTTGCTGCGGTAGAGCGCGTTGAGCTCCCGGATCGTCAGCTGGACCCCGCGGTGTGCCTCGTCCCACGAGACGGGCCAGTCCAGGCCCTCGCCCTCGGACCACTCGCTCGGCTGCGCGTACTCCCCGCCCATGAACAGCAGCTGCTTGCCGGGGTGCGCCCACATGTAGCCGTAGTAGGCGCGCAGGGTGGCCAGCTGCTGCCGGCGGTCGCCCGGGATGCGGCCCAGCAGGGAGCCCTTGCCGTGGACGACCTCGTCGTGGGACAGCGGCAGCACGTAGTTCTCCGAGTAGGCGTACACCATGGAGAACGTCCACTGCCCGTGGTGCCACCGGCGGTTGACCGGGTCCTGGGACAGGTAGGCCAGGGTGTCGTGCATCCAGCCCATGTTCCACTTCTTGCCGAAGCCGAGACCGCCCGCGTCCACGGGAGCGCTCACCCCGGAGAAGGCCGTGGACTCCTCCGCGATCATGTGGACGCCGGGGTGCAGGCGGTACACGGTCGCGTTGACCTCGCGCAGGAAGTCGATGGCCTCGAGGTTGTGGTTGCCGCCGTGCACGTTGGGCTCCCACTGCCCGTCCTCGCGCGAGTAGTCCAGGTAGAGCATCGAGGCGACGGCGTCCACGCGCAGCCCGTCGATGTGGAACTCGCCGAGCCAGTAGAGCGCGTTGGCCACGAGGAAGTTGCGGACCTCGGTGCGGCCGAAGTCGAACACGAGGGTGCCCCAGTCGGGATGTTCGCCCCGCCGCGGGTCCGGGTGCTCGTACAGGGCGGTCCCGTCGAAGCGCGCGAGCGCCCACTCGTCCTTCGGGAAGTGCGCCGGCACCCAGTCCACGATGACGCCGATCCCCGCCCGGTGGAGCGCGTCCACCAGGTGCTTGAACTCGTCCGGGGAGCCGAACCGGGAGGTGGGGGCGTAGTAGCCGGTCACCTGGTAGCCCCAGGACCCGCCGAACGGATGCTCCGCGACCGGCAGGAACTCCACGTGCGTGAACCCGAGCCACTGCACGTACTCCACGAGCTGCTCGGCCAGCTCGCGGTAGTCCAGCCCGGGCCGCCACGAGCCCAGGTGCACCTCGTAGATGCTCAGCGGGCGCTCGTGCGGGTCCGTGAGACGGCGGCGCTCCATCCAGGTGCGGTCCCCGAAGGCGTAGTCGGACTCGAGCACACGCGAGGCCGTGGCCGGCGGGACCTCCGTCCAGCGGGCCATCGGGTCCGCCTTCTGCCGCCAGAGCCCGTCCCGGCCGAGGATCTCGAACTTGTAGCGGTCGCCGTGACCGACGCCGGGCGCCAGCAGCTCCCACACGCCGGAGGAGCCGAGGGACCGCATGGCGTGGGTCCGGCCGTCCCAGCCGTTGTGGTCGCCCACCACGCGCACGGCCCGCGCGTTCGGCGCCCAGACCGCGAAGGCCGTGCCGACGGCCTCGTCGGCGGAGGTGCGGACCACGCGGGCGCCGAGCACCTCCCACAGCCGTTCGTGCCGGCCCTCCCCGATCAGGTGCAGGTCCAGCTCGCCGAGCGTGGGCAGGTGCCGGTACGCGTCGTCCTGCTCCTGGACGGGGCCGGTCGTGCCGTCCTCGGTCTCGTACGCCACCTCGACGCGGTAGTCGCCCGCGGCGGCCCCGGCCACCCGGGGCGTCGGGGCCACGCCCGCGAACACGCCGTCGTGCTCGTGCGTCAGCTCCACCCGCTGCCCGTCGCCGGCGCGGACCACCGTGACCGTGCGCGCCAGCGGGCGCAGCACGCGGTAGGTGACCGCGGCGCCGTCGGGATGCGGGTGGGCGCCCAGCACGGTGTGCGGATCGTGGTGCCGGCCCTGCGCGACGGCGGCCAGCACCTCCGGGTCCACGGCGAGCGGGGCGACGGCGGGGCGGGGGGCGGCGGACGGGGTCATGGCGATTCCTGTTCTGGGGACGGCGGGCGTCGGGAGCGGCTCAGCCGTTCCGGACGATCCGCAGGACGTGGGCGGGCTCGACGTGGGGGTCCAGGCGGACGTACGGGGTGCGGCCCCACTGCCAGCGCTGGCCGGTGAGCAGGTCCTCCACCTCGACGGCCCCGGACGCGTCGCGGTCCTCGGGGCGCAGACGCAGCGCCTCGAGGTCCAGGTCCAGGGTCGCCTCGACGACGTCGTGCGGGTTCGTGGTGACGACGACGATCAGGGTGTCCTCCGCGGGACCGGCGTCGGTGACCGCCTCGGCGTCCCGGTGCGCACCCTCGGGCCGGGCCGAGCGCGTCTTCGAGAACACGAGCAGGTCAGGGTGCGTCGAGGCGTGCAGGGTCAGGTTCTGCAGGTCGCCCAGCGCCGGGTGCGCCGCGCGGATCTCATTGAGCCGGGTGAGGTACGGGGCGAGCGAGGCGCCCGCGGCCTCCGCGCCCTCCCAGTCCCGGGGGCGGTACTCGTACTTCTCGTTGTCGATGTACTCCTCCGCGCCGGGCCGGGCCACGTGCTCGAACAGCTCGAACCCGGCGTAGACGCCCCACAGCGGGCTGGCCGTGGCGGCGACGACGGCGCGGATCCGGAACGCGCCCGGGCCGCCGTGCTGCAGGTACTCCGTGAGGATGTCCGGCGTGTTGACGAAGAGGTTGGGGCGATAGAACGCCGGCGTCTCGTGCGAGATCTCCTGGAGGTACTCCGCAAGCTCCTCGGCCGTGTTCCGCCAGGTGAAGTACCCGTAGGACTGCTGGAACCCGACCTTGCCCAGGGCGTGCATCATCGCGGGACGGGTGAAGGCCTCGGCGAGGAACACGACGCGCGGCTCCTCGGCGCGGACCTTCGCGATCAGCCACTCCCAGAACCACAGGGGCTTGGTGTGCGGGTTGTCCACGCGGAAGATGTGCACGCCGCGGGCCACCCAGCCCCGCACCACGTCCAGCACCGCCTGGGCGAGGCCGCCCGGGTCGTTGTCGAAGTTCAGCGGGTAGATGTCCTGGTACTTCTTCGGCGGGTTCTCCGCATACGCGATGGTGCCGTCCACGCGGGTGGTGAACCACTCCGGGTGCGCGGCGACCCACGGGTGGTCCGGGGAGCACTGCAGGGCCAGGTCCAGGGCCACTTCGAGGCCCTCGTCCGCGGCCGCGGCCACGAACGCCTCGAAGTCCTCGACGGTGCCCAGGTCCGGGTGCACGGCGTCGTGCCCGCCCTCGGGCCCACCGATCGCCCACGGCGAGCCCGGGTCCTGCGGCCCGGCCGTCAGCGTGTTGTTCGGACCCTTGCGGTGCGTGGTGCCGATCGGGTGGATCGGCGGCAGGTAGACCACCTGGAAGCCCATCCGGGCGACCGCCGGGAGCCGGTCGGCCGCCGTCACGAAGGTGCCAGAGGACCACGTGCCGGAGGCCTCGTCGAAGCGGGCGCCCTCGGAGCGGGGGAAGAACTCGTACCAGGCGCCGCGGCCGGCGAGCTCGCGCTGCACGTCCAGCGGGTAGAGCTCGGAGCTCGTGAGGTGCTCCCGCACGGGGCGGGCGTGGAGGACGGCGGACACCTCCGCCGACTCGGCGGAGGCCAGGCGCTGGGCCGGGATGAGCGACTCGTCCTCGAGGCCGCGAACGACCTCCTCGAACACGGCGCGGTCCTCGGCCGAGCGCTCCGCGTCCTCGGCGGCCCGGCGGAACAGGGCGGCGCCCTCGGCGAGCATCAGCTCCACGTCGACGCCGGCGGCGATCTTGACGGTGGCCGCGTGCTTCCACGTGCCCACCGGATCGTCCCAGCCCTCGACCACGAACTGGTGCAGGCCCGGATCGGCGGGCCGCAGCGTGGCCACGACCTCGTCCAGGCCGGGCCGGCCCGGACGCATCTGCACGCGCTGCACCTCGGCGCCGGCCGGGTCGAGCAGGCGGACGGTGGCGCGCACGGAGTCGTGGCCCTCGCGGAACACGGTCGCGCGGACGGGGATGTCCTCGCCGACCACGGCCTTCGCCGGGAACCGGCCGTCCAGCACCACGGGCTGCACGTCCGTCACCGGGATGCGCCCCGTGACGGTCTGGAGGCGGACATCGGCTGCGTTGGCGCTCTGGGTGTCGGGCTTCACGGTGCTCACGCCACGACGCTACCCCGCGGCCGCGCCGGTGAGAACGGCCGGCCCGCCCGCCCGCCGTGAGGCGGAGGGACGGGCCGGGGACGGGGAGGCCGGACGGAGCGCTCAGGACAGCATGGTCTTGTCGTCCACGACGGCGCCCTTGATCTTGCCGAACTCGGCCAGCAGGTCCGCCGGGGTGCGCCCGGCCTTCTCCTGCTCGTCCAGCTCGAGGATGATCCGGCCGTCGTGCATCATGATCAGCCGGTTGCCGACCTCGAGGGCCTGGGACATGTTGTGCGTGACCATCAGCGTGGTGAGCCGGTGCTCGGCCACCACCTGCCGGGTCAGGCGGGTCACCAGCTCCGCCCGGGACGGGTCCAGGGCGGCGGTGTGCTCGTCCAGCAGCAGGATCTTCGGGCCGGAGAACGTGGCCATGAGCAGGCTCAGCGCCTGACGCTGGCCGCCGGAGAGCAGCCCGACCTTGGCGGTGAGGCGGTTCTCCAGGCCGAGTTCGAGCTTCGTGAGCTCGTCGCGGAACATCGCGCGCCGGGCGCGGGAGACGCCCCGCGAGAGCCCGCGGGCGTGCCCGCGTCGCCAGGCCAGGGCCATGTTCTCCTCGATCGTGAGGTTCGGGGCCGTGCCCGCCGTCGGGTCCTGGAACACCCGGCCGATCGAGGCCGCGCGGCGGTGGTCCGGCATGCGGGTGACGTCCTTGCCGCCCACGGCCACGGTGCCGGTGTCCGGCAGCAGCTTGCCGGCGATCGTGTTCAGGATCGTGGACTTGCCGGCGCCGTTGGAGCCGATCACGGTGACGAAGTCGCCCTCGGCCAGGTGCAGGTCGATGCCCTGCAGGGCGCGCCGCTCGTTGACGGTGTTCGGGAAGAAGGTCTTGGAGACCTGTGAGATCTCAAGCACGGGGGGCCTCCTCGGAGACGGATGCGGCGGGGGTGGCGCCGCCCGGCTCGCCAGTCAGGGGCATGCCGGCGGTGGCCGGAGCGGCGGCGGCCGGCGCCGGGGTCGCGGCCGTGCCTCGCGTGCGCAGGCTCAGGCGCCTGGCGAAGCCGAAGCGCGGCAGCAGCAGGGCCACGACGACGAGGGCCGCGGAGATCAGCTTCATGTCGTTCGGGCTCAGGCCCGCGTTGAGGGCGAACTGGATGATCAGGCGGTAGAGCACGGCGCCGACGATCACGGCGAGCGTCGCCCAGAAGACCGTGCGCTGGCCGAACACGGCCTGGCCCACGATCACGGACGCCAGGCCCACGAGGATGAGGCCGATGCCCATGGAGATGTCCGCGAAGCCCTGGTACATGGCCAGCAGGGAGCCGCCGAGGGCCACGAGGCCGTTGGAGATCATCAGGCCGAGGATCTTCATCCGGTCCGTGGAGACGCCGTACGAGCGGATCATCTCCTCGTTGTCACCGGTCGCCTGCAGGGCGAGGCCCAGGTCCGTGTGCAGGAACCAGTCGAGGATCAGCTTCACCACGAACACACCGAGGAAGAGCACGAGGATCGAGCCCCAGTTCCGGGCCAGTCCCAGGTCGCCGAGCCACGTGAACAGGGTGTCCTGGCCGAGCAGGGGGATGTTGGCCTTGCCCATGATCCGCAGGTTGATCGAGTAGAGCGCGATCATCGTGAGGATGCCGGCGAGCAGGCCGTCGATCCGGCCCTTCGTGTGCAGCAGGCCGGTGACGAGGCCCGCGAGCGCGCCCGCCACGAACGCGGCGAGCATGGCCAGGGGCACCGGCGTGCCGCCCGTGATGAGCACGGCGGCCGTGGCGGCGCCGGTGGTGAACGAGCCGTCCACCGTGAGGTCGGGGAAATCGAGGATGCGGAAGGTCAGGTACACGCCGAGCGCGACGACGGCGTAGATCAGACCCAGTTCCACTGCGGTCAGCATGGGGCGGGTGCCTTTCGGGCGGTGCGAGGGGGGACGGACGACGGCGGGACGGGGTGGGCCGGCCGTCGACGTGCTCCGCGGCGGCTCGGACCCCGTGGTCCGGGCCGCCGCGGAGGCGGGCAGGCGCGGGATCAGCCCTCGACGAGCTGGTCGGCCCTGTCCTTGAGCTCGGCGGGGATCTCGACGCCGTAGGCCTCGGCGGCCTGCGGGTTCAGCACGAGCTGCAGGTTGGCCGGGTCGGCGTAGCCCACGGGCAGCTCGGCCGGCTTCGCGCCGTCCTTGAGGATCTTCACGGCCATCTCGCCGGCCTGCTTGCCGTGCGCCGTGTAGTCGATGCCGTACGTGCCCAGGGCGCCGCGCTCGACGGAGTCGATGTCCGCCGAGATGACGGGGACGCGCTGCTCCTTGCCGTAGCCCACCACGGTCTCCAGCGCCGAGACGACGGCGTTGTCCGTGGGCACGTAGATGCCGTCCACCCCGGACAGGGACTGCACGCCCTGCTGGACCTCGGACGAGTTGGTGATGGTGGCCTCCTTGACCTCGAGGCCCAGCTCCTTGCCGGCCTCCTTGGCCTGGTCCACCTGGACCTTGGAGTTGGCCTCGCCGGAGTTGTAGACGATGCCGACGGTCGTGGCGTCCGGCTTCACGTCCTTGAGCAGCTGCAGCTGCTCCTTGACCGGGTTGCGGTCCGAGACACCGGTGACGTTGCCGCCCGGGGCCTCGTCCGAGGCCACGAGCTCAGCGCCCTTGGGATCGGTGACCGCCATGAACACGACCGGCTTGTCCTTCACGGCCGAGGCGGTGCCCTGTGCGGCGGGGGTCGCGATCGCGGCCACGAGGTCCACGTCCCCGTCGTTGGCGAAGGTGGAGGCGATGGAGGTGACGGTGGCCTGCTCGCCCTGGGCGTTCTGCTCCTCGAACGTCACGTCCAGACCGGCGTCCTTGAACGCCTCCTTGAAGCCCTCGGCCGCACCGTCGAGCGCCGGGTGGGAGACGAGCTGGTTGATGCCCACGGTGTAGGAGCCGTCGCCGCCGGAGCCGGAGTCGCCGCACGCCGTGAGCCCGAGGGCGACGACGGCGAGGGCGGCGGTGAGGGGGAGGGAGCGGTGCTTCATGAGACGGACCTCGTTCTGATGGTGCGGTGCGGGATGCGCTCGCCGACGGGGGCCCGTCGGACACAGTGCAGACACTGTGCGCGGTGACGCGCGTCACGGGCAAGACGTGGGCGTGTCCACGCGACATCCTGCCATGTGATGGGCATCACGGTGGACACTCTGCCCCGCTGGGCTTCGTGTGCGACCCCCGCGTCCCCGCCCGGCCGTCATCCCGGGCGGGACGCCGTGGAGGTCAGCGCCCGCCGGCGCGCTGCACCGAGATCTCGTACAGGGAGATGCCCACCGCCATCGAGGCGTTGAGGGACTCCATCGTCGAGTCGATCGGGATGGACACGATCTGCTGGCAGTGCTCCCGCACCATGCGGGACAGACCCTTGCCCTCGGCCCCCACCACGAGCACGAGCGGCTCCGTGGCCAGGGCGAGCCCGGGCAGGGAGACGTCCCCGCCGCCGTCGAGGCCCAGCACGAAGTAGCCGGCCTTGTGCAGGTCGACGAGGGTGGTGTTCAGGTTGCCGGCCTGGGCCACGGGCACCCGCGCGGCCGCGCCGGCCGAGGTGCGCCAGGCGGTGGCGGTCACGCCGACGGAGCGCCGCTCGGGCACGATCACGCCGTCCGCGTCGAACGCGGAGCCGGCCCGGATGATGGCGCCGAGGTTGCGGGGGTCGGTGATGCCGTCGAGGGCGATCAGCAGCGGCGGGGTCCGCAGGTGCCCCTTCTCGTGCTTCGCGAGCGCGTCGAGGGCCAGGGCCGTGGCGTCCGCGTACTCATAGGGCGGGATCTGCAGCACGATGCCCTGGTGCACGGCCTCGCCGGAGAGGCGGTCCAGCTCCGGCTTGGTGTTCTCCAGGACCGGCACGCCCTGTTCGAGGCAGAGGCGCAGGGCCTCCTTGACGCGGTCGTCCATCTCGATGCGCACGGCCACGTGCAGCGCCTTGGCCGGGATGCCCGCGCGTAGCGCCTCGAGCACGGGGTTGCGACCGGAGACCGTCTCGTCCGTGAGCTTCACGCGGCCGCGGACCTGGTCCTTCACGGGGCCGCGCTTGGCGGCCGAGCGCTCGGCCAGCTGCTTGGCGCGGTGCGCCTTGTGGTAGACCCGGTCCTCGGCCTTGGGGGTGGGTCCGCGGCCCTCGAGCGCCTTGCGGCCGTGGCCGCCGGTGCCCTTCATGGGGCCCTTCTTGCCCTTGGGCTTGCGGGATCCGCCGGAGCGGGGGGCGGTGGACATGGCGGGACTCCTGCGGGCCGGGGACGGGGGCGGCGGCACGCGGGGCGCCGCCGGATCGCCCTCCAGTCTAGGTGTCAGTCCGCCAGGCGCCATGTGGCGCCGTCGGCGCCGTCCTCCACCACGACGCCGGCCGCGGCCAACGCGTCGCGGATGCGGTCCGCGGTGGCCCAGTCCTTGTCCGCGCGGGCCTGTGCCCGCGCCTCGATCTGCGACCGGACGAGCGAGTCGAGGGCGTCCGACACCGGGCCGGCCGCGGCGTCGTCGCCCTCGGGCACGTCGTCCAGGCCCAGCACCGCGGTCATGGCCTCCACCTCGGCCAGGCGGGCGGCCGCGGCGTCGAGGTCCTGCCCGGCCAGCGCCGAGTTGCCGGCGCGCACGGCCTCGTGCAGGGCCGCGAGCGCCTGGGGCACGTTGAGGTCGTCCTCCATGGCGGTGCGGAAGGCGGCGGGCACGCGGTCCGCGAGCGCCCCGTCGGGGGCGGGCGGGACGGCGCCGGCGGCGCGGGCGCGGGCCGTGAAGCCCTCGATGCGCTCGACGGCGGCCTCGGCCTCGTCGAGGGCGCCGGGCCGGTAGTCGAGCTGGGAGCGGTAGTGGGCCTGCCCCAGGAAATAGCGCACCGCCGTCGGGCGGGCCATGCCGAGCATCTCCTCGGGGGAGATCGTGTTGCCCACGGACTTGGACATCTTCTCGCCGCCGTAGGTGACGAGCCCGTTGTGCAGCCAGAAGCGGGCGAAGCCGTCACCGGCGGCCGCCGACTGGGCCAGCTCGTTCTCGTGGTGCGGGAACCGCAGGTCCAGGCCGCCGCCGTGGATGTCGAACTCGGCGCCGAGGTACTTCGTGGACATGGCCGAGCACTCCAGGTGCCATCCGGGGCGGCCGGCGCCCCAGGGCGACTCCCACACGGCGGTGGCGGGCTCGCCGGGCTTGGCGCCCTTCCACAGGGCGAAGTCGCGGGGGTCGCGCTTGCCGCGCGGGTCGGCGTCGGGCGCGTCCTGCATGTCCTCGACGCGCTGGCGGGTGAGCTCGCCGTAGCGCTCCCAGGACCGGACGTCGAAGTAGACGTCGCCCGAGCCGTCCTGCGCGGGGTAGGCGTGGCCGCGCTCCATCAGGCGCTCGATGAGCGCGAACATCTCGGGCACGTGGCCGGTGGCGCGCGGCTCATAGGTGGGACGGCGGACGCCGAGGGCGAGGTAGGCGGCGTCGAACGCCTTCTCGAACCGGTAGGCCAGGGCCCACCACGGCTCGCGGGCCGGGTAGAGGTCCGAGGCCTCGAAGCCGGCCTCGTGGGAGGCGGCCGAGCGGTCGAGGATCTTGTCGTCGATGTCCGTCACGTTCCGCACCGAGGTGACGCGCAGCCCGGTGGCCTCGAGCCAGCGGATGAGGATGTCGAACACGATCGCGCTGCGCACGTGGCCCACGTGCGGCATGCCCTGCACCGTGGCCCCGCAGTAGTACACCGACGCCTCGCCGGGCACGAGGGGCTCGAAGTCCCGGATCTGCGCGGTGCGGGTGTCGTAGAAGCGCTGGGCCATGGGGGCGCGGTCCTTCCGGAGGGGCGGGGTCCTGACGGGGCTCTGCCAGCCTAGTTGTAGGAGGGCATGACGTTGTTGACTCGGGCCGGTGCCAACGAGGCCGGAGGAGCGTCTCCGCAGGAGGTATGAGGCCGATGGTAGTTGTAGTGGTTCACCCACACCGCCAGGGCCTCACGCCGAGC
>NZ_JAKRLB010000037.1:0-10379 GCF_022664405.1 Micrococcus luteus
GCTCGGCGTGAGGCCCTGGCGGTGTGGGTGAACCACTACAACTACCATCGGCCTCATACCTCCTGCGGAGACGCTCCTCCGGCCTCGTTGGCACCGGCCCGAGTCAACAACGTCATGCCCTCCTACACCTAGGGTCAGGTCATGGGCGCATGGGGCAGAAACGTCTTCCAGAACGACACGGCGTTGGACATCGTGGACGAGGTCCTCGACGGCACCTTCGACCTGGACGAATTCCGCAGGAACTTCCGTCGCGACGAGGACGAGGGCCACCTGACCGCGAGCCAGGGCGCCGCACTCCTCACCCTCGGGGCGCTCGTGCGGATCGCCCGGAACGAGGACCACGCGGACCTCGAGGCCCTGCTCGAGCACGCGGAGACGGACGAGGTGGACCTCACCGCCTTCATCGATCAGTTCTCGGACGAGGACGTCGAGACCCTGCGCGAGCTGATCGGCGTGGTCATCCGCGAGCCCTCCTGCTCCGAGCTCTACCAGCTCTGGGAGGAGTCCGGCGAGCTCGAGCAGTGGCTCGAGTACTCCCGCGAATGCCTGCCCTGACCGGCCGGCCGGTCCGGGGTGGACCCGGCCCGGCCAGCCCCGCCCCGGCTCAGCGCGCGTAGCGGGTGAGCCGCAGCGAGTTCAGCACCACGAGCACGCTCGAGGCCGCCATCGCGCCGCCGGCGATCATCGGGTTCAGCAGGCCCAGGGCCGCGACCGGGATGCCGAGCACGTTGTAGAGGAACGCCCAGAACAGGTTGGTGCGGATGATCCCCAGGGTGCGACGGCTCAGGTCGAGTGCCTGGACCACCTGGTGCAGGTCGTCGCCCATCACGGTGATCTGCGCGGCCTCGCGGGCCACGTCCGTCCCCGAGCCCATGGCGATGCCCATGTCCGCCGCGGCGAGCGCCGGGGCGTCGTTGACGCCGTCGCCCACCATGGCCACCACGGCGCCCTCGGACTGCAGGCGCGTCACCACGTCCACCTTGTCCTCGGGGCGCACGCCGGACACCACGTCCGCGGCCGGGATCCCGACGGCGTCCGCCACCTGGGTGGCGACGGCGGCGTTGTCCCCGGTCACCAGCAGCGGGCGCAGGCCGAGCTCCTTGAGCCGGGCGATGGCGTCCGCCGAGGTCTCCTTCACGGTGTCCCGCACGGACAGGACGCCCGCCACGCGGCCGCCGACCGCGACCCACACGGCCGTGGCGCCGGCCTGCTCCGCCGCCTCGAACGCGGCACGGTGCTCGGCGGGGATGCCGCCGTCGAGGGCGGTCTCGAGGACGGAGCCGCGGCCGACGGCCACGCGGACCGGATCCGGGCCGGCGGCGCCGTGCGCGCCGGAGCCGAGGGCGCCGTCGTCGTGGGGGAGGGCGACCAGCCCGGACACGCCGCCGCCGGCCGTGGAGGCGAAGTCCGCCACGCCGGGCACGGTCAGGCCGCGCTCCTCGGCGCCGGTCACGATCGCGCGGGCGATCGGGTGCTCGGAGCCGCGCTCGACGGCGGCCGCCAGGGTCAGCAGGACATCGGCGGCCCGGTCCGGCGCCGTTTCGTCAACGAAAACGCTCCCGGAGGCGCCCGTTTCGTCAACGAAAGCGCTCCGGGAGGCGCCCGTTTCGGCCACGAAAGCGGGGTCGAGGACGAGCACGTCCGCCAGCGCCATGCGGCCCTCGGTCACGGTGCCGGTCTTGTCCAGCACGATCGTGTCCACGGTGCGCGAGTCCTCGAGCACCTCGGGGCCGCGGATGAGGATGCCCAGCTGCGCGGCGCGGCCGGTGCCGGCCAGCAGGCCGACCGGGGTCGCCAGGCCGAGGGCGCACGGGCACGCGATCACGAGCACGGCCACGCCGGCGCGCAGCGCGGACGGCAGGTCGCCGGTCACGATCATCCACACCGCGAAGGTCAGCACGGCGATCCCGAGCACGATCGGCACGAACACGGCGGAGATGCGGTCGGCCAGCCGGGCCACGCGCGCCTTGCCGGTCTGCGCCTCGGAGACGAGCCGCCCCATCTGGGCGAGCGTCGTGTCCGAGCCGACGCGCGTCGCGCGGGCCACGAGTCGGCCCGAGGTGTTCAGGGTGGCGCCGGTGAGGGCGTCCCCGGGGCCGACCTCCACGGGCACGGACTCGCCGGTGAGCAGGGAAGCGTCCACGGCCGAGGTGCCCTCGAGCACCTCGGCGTCCGTGGGCACCTTCTCGCCGGGGCGGATCAGCACGACGTCGCCCGGCGCGAGGGACTCGGCGGGCACCGTGCGCTCGGCGTGGGTCTCGGGGTCGTAGAGGGTGGCCTGGGCCGCGCCCAGGTCCAGGAGGGCGCGCAGCGCGGCGCCGGCCTCACGCTTGGCGCGGGCCTCGAGCCAGCGGCCCAGCAGCAGGAACGTGGTGATGACCGCGGCCGTCTCGAAGTACAGGCTGTGGTGGGCCATCTCCGCCATGGTCCCGCCCACGTGGGCGGTCATGTCCGGCGCCAGGATCAGCTCCACGGCCGAGTACACGAAGGAGACGAGCACGCCCACGGACACGAGGGTGTCCATCGTGGACGAGCCGTGCCGGGCCGCGCGGAACGCCGCCGAGTGGAACGGCCACGCCGCCCACAGCGCCACGGGCGCCGCCAGGGCGAACGCGACCCAGCCCCAGTGCGGGAACTGCAGCGCCGGGACCATGGAGATCAACACGAGCGGCACCGTCAGCACCGCCGCGCCGATCAGGCGCGGCTTCAGCACGTCCTCGCCCGGACCGTGGGCCATGTGGTCGTGGTGGTCCACGCCGTCATGGTCCGCGGCGTGGCCCTCGCCGTGGTCGGAGGTGTGGGCGTGCCCGGCGTGTGCCGCGTGCCCGGCCTGGCCGGCCGGCGGGGCGGGACGGCGCACCGTGGCGCCGTACCCGGCCTTCTCGACGGCGGCCACGAGCTCCTCGTCCGACACGCCGGCGGGCGCGGTGACGGTGGCCTGTTCGAGCGGCAGGTTCACGGACGCCGTGACGCCCTCGAGCTTGCCCAGCTTGCGTTCGACGCGACCCACGCACGAGGCGCAGGTCATGCCGGTGACGTCCAGGTCGACGCGACGGGTGGTCTCGGGCTGCGGGCCGGCTGGGGCGGAGGAGGCGGGGTGGGTCATGGGGCTCAGCCCTCCACCAGCGTGTAGCCGGCCTCCTCGACGGCGGCGCGCGCGGCGGCGGGGTCGAGGGGGCCCTCGGAGGTGACGGTGGCGGTGGAGACGCCCCCGGCGTTCAGGTCCACGTCCACGGCGGAGACGCCGGCGATCTCGCCGAGCTCCTCCTGGACGGAGGCGACGCAGTGGCCGCAGGTCATGCCGGTGATCTTCAGGTCGGTGGTGGTCATCTCGTGCTCCTCGTGCGGTGGTGGGTGGGCGACGGCGCCGGTCAGCGCAGCAGGCGGCCGAGGGCGGCCGTCGCCTCGGCGACCTTCTCGTCGATGAGCTCGGTGCGGCCTTCCGCCTCGGCCTGCACCGCGGCCTCCGCCACGCAGTGACGCAGGTGCTCCGAGGTGAGGTTCAGGCTGAGGGACTGCAGCGCCTTCGTGACGGCGGCGACCTGCGTGAGGACGTCGATGCAGTACACGTCCTCGTCCACCATGCGGTGGAGGCCGCGCACCTGCCCCTCGATGCGGCGCAGTCGAGCGAGGTGCTTCGCCTTGTCCCGGTGCACCTCGTGCGGGGGCCGGTGGCCGTCGCAGGCGTCCGCCGCGGCGGACGGAAGGGGCGAGGCGGCGGCGGGCGCCGTCGTCGTGCTGTCCGTGCTCATACCCCCTGTTCTATACCCCAGGGGGGTATGGGTCAAGGGGTCGGCCGACGCGGGTGCCCTCCTCCGGCAGCGGGGTGGCGGCTTCGCCCAGATCGGCGATCAGGCCGCGGACCTCCAGGTCCAGGGCGTCGCGCACGCCGCGCACCTGCTCGAGGCTCATGCCGCGGATCGACGGCACGGACCACTTCTGCACCTGCGCGCCCTCGGGGATCTCGAACGGATCCGCGCCGTCGAAGAGCACCACGATCTCGGCGGCCCGGAGCACGTCCGGGTCCAGGCCCTTGGTGTACGTGTGGTGCAGCGGGATGCCGATCTCGTTCATCGCCTCGAACGCGGTGGAGATGACCTCGCCGGCGGGCTCCGTGCCGGCCGAGCGGGCCCTGACCTCGCCGTGGGTGCGGTTCTCGAGCAGGGCCGCGGCCATCTGCGAGCGGCCGGCGTTGCCGTGGCAGACGAACAGCACACGCGGGTGGCGGGACTCGATGCTGCCCTGGTTGATCGCCCTGGCGCGCAGGCGCGAGGCGGCATGCTGCACCGAGGTGGTCGGCAGCATCTCCGGGTGGCGGCTCGTCTCGGCGAGCTCGGCGTAGGAGTCGAACAGGAGCTGACGCACCGTCGCCTCGTCGGCCACGCCGGGGAAGCGCGCCATCAGCGGCCCGACCTCGCGCTCGAGCACGTGCGCGGCCATCCCGTGCGGCACGGGGTCCACCGCGGCGGGGATGTCCGGCGCGGCCGTCGTGTCCAGCGGCATGTCGTCCACCGCCGGTGCGTGATCGGCGTGGGGGTCCGGGGGGATGGGGGCCATGATGCGAGTCCTCCGGGGAAGGCGGTCGGCTGAACGCGAGGTGAACGGGTGCCCCCACCCTGCGACGTCGGGTGTGCCGGCGCAAGCCTTGACGGGATCCCTCCGCACACGACGGCGACGCCGCTCGCCGCCGTCGTCGGGGCGGCGGCCGAGGCCTGGGCCCGGAGCGGGGGTCCGCCGAGGTGGGAGAGAATGGGGGCCATGTCTGTCCGCTCCCTGCTCCCGGACCTCGGCACCCCCGCGACCGGGACCCCCGAGGCCGCCGTCCCCCCGTTCGCCCGGGCGGTGCTGTGGGCGCACGGGGACGACGCGTGGCGGGGCGAGGGCGGCTGGACCGTGCTCCTGGACGGCGCCGACCGGCTCCGCCGGCTCTCCGCGCTGTGGCAGGCCGCCGTCGCCGGGCGACCGGACCCGACGGCCCCGCTGCGGGGCTGGATCTCCTCGACCTTCGCCGATGACTCGCCCGAGCCCGCGGTCCTGCGCATCCCCGCGGATCTGCGCCGCGCCACGCCGTCCGGCGTGCGAGACGTGGCCCAGCACGTGGACGCGGACGCGCTCGCAGCCGCCGTCGCCGCGGACCGCGGAGCCCGGCTGCTGGCCGACGGCGCGGTGCCCCTGCCCGCCGACGTCGCCGACCGTGCCTGGGACGACGCCGGCTACGCGGCCGGGGTGCGCGAGCTGCTGACGCGGATGGCCGACTCGGGCGGGGAGCTGGCGAAGGTCGTGATCAGCCGCACGATGACCGTCCCCGCGGACGACGCCGACCTGTGGCGGGCGATCGGGGCCCTGCGCCGCGAGTACCCGCAGACCTGGGTGTTCGCCGTCGGCGGACTGCTGGGCGCCACGCCCGAGGTCCTCGCCACGCGGCACGCGGGGCTCGTGGGCTCACGGGTGCTGGCGGGGTCCATGCCGCGCGGCGCGGACGAGGAGGAGGACGCCGCGCTGCGGGAGCGGCTGGCCTCTGATCCGCGGCTGGCGGAGGAGCATCGCTGGGCGGCGCGGTCGGTGCTGGACGCGCTGGCGCCCGTCGTCGACCTCGCCGATGACGACCCCGCGCCCACCGTCCTGACCCTGCCGAACGTGCACCACCTGGCCACGTCCGTGCGCGGCCGGCTGCGGGATGGGCGGGGGACCGTGCTGGACGTGGTGGCCGCGCTGCATCCGACGGCGGCCGTCGGCGGGACCCCCACGCCGGACGCGGTGCGGGTGATCGCGGAGGTCGAGCCCGTGGACCGCGGCCGCTACGCCGGGCCGGTCGGGTGGCTGGATCAGGACGGCGACGGCGAGATCGCCCTGGCACTGCGCTGCGGCCAGCAGGTGCCCGGCGGGGTGCGGCTGCAGGCCGGGGGCGGGATGGTCCCGGGAGCGGTGCCCGAGGAGGAGGTCACGGAGATCCGGGCCAAGTTCCTGCCGATGCGCCGAGCGCTGGGCGTCGCCGAGGACTGAGGCCTCCCGTGCCGGTCGCGCTTTCGTTCGGGAAATGGCGGCGTGTCGCGGTGCTTTGGTGTGGGAAACGGCGCCGCACGCCGGATTCGCGTGGGCGGCGATGGAACGGCGTTCCGGAGCGGAGGTGCCGGACGACATCGTCAGCAAGGAGCGGTGACGCCGTTTCCCGAACGAAAGCGTCCTGGGAGGCGAGAAGACCCGCCGGCCACGTCCCCTCGCGGGGCGGGCCGACGGGTCGTCGCGTCGGTATGGGGGATCAGGCGGCGACGGCCATGGCCTCGTGGGCCGGCGTCGCGGCCTGGAGGCGGCGGGTGGCCTCGCGCTCGGCGAGGGCCGGCAGGAAGGTGGTGATGCGGGCGCCGCGCTTGAGGTCGGCGACGACCTCGCGGACGACCGAGCGGACGGTCTCGGCGGTGACGGTGCCCTCGAAGCGGCGGAGGAGGGTCTCCTCGACGCGCTGGAGCACGTGGCGCTGCATGAGGGGGCTCGGGGTGGCGGGCAGGTGGTGGCTGGTCGTGTTGATGCTCACGGTGAGCACCTCCTTCGGTTGCCGGACCATGAGTCCGGCGGATCGTCGCGGCGGGGCCGCGGGTGATGGGTTCGGTGGAGTCCCAACCTCGCGTTCCGTAAACGCTAGGTGAACTGCTTGTGAACAAGTTTACAGATTTCCTCCCGGAGTGCAACTCCGTGTTCACCAACGTGACCTGTGACACCCTGTTGCGCCCGCCTGTATGCCGCGAAATCGGCGCCATCACGCTACTTTCGTGTCGAGGCGCCACGAGCGCCAGGCGGACAGCTAGGTGAACAGAAGGTGAACAGCGCCGTTCATCTTCGCCCCCTGCCCCTCTGCCCGGCCCGGTGCGAGGCTGGGACCATGCGCCCCGACCGCCGCTCCGCCCCGACCTCTGCGGCCGCCCTCGCCCGCGAGGCCGTGATCCTCGCCGGCGCCGGCGCGGCGATCCTGCTCCAGGTGGCGCACCGGCCGGTGGGGGCCGGCGTCGCCGTCCACTCCCGGTTCACCGAGGACCCGATGCGCCGGCTCCGCCACACGCTCGCCTACATCTACGCGGTCACCCTCCCCGAGGCCGCGCCGTTGCGCGACGCGGTCGTCGACCGGGTGCGGGCGGCGCACCGCCCGGTCCGCGGGGTCGACGCCGGAGGCCACCCCTACGACGCCGCCGACCCGGACGCCCAGCTCTGGGTGGCCGCCACCCTCTACGCGATGGGGGAGCAGGTGCGCCGCCGGATGTGGGGCGCCCTCGACGCCGAGGACGCCGACCGCCTCTACCGCGGGTACGCCCCGCTCGCCACGAGCCTGGAGGTCCCCGCCTCCGCCTGGCCGGTCGACCGCGCGGCGTTCGCGGACTACTGGGACGACCGGGTGGCCCGGCTCGAGGTCACGGACGACGCGCGGCGGATCGCCACCGACCTGTTCTCCGGCCAGGGCGTCCCCGCGCCGCTGCGGGCGGCCCTGCCCCTGGCCCGGTTCGTCACCGCCGGCCTCCTCCCGGGGCGCGTGCGCGCCGGCCTCGGCTGGTCCTGGACCGGGCGGGACTCCGTCCGGGAGGCACGCCTCTGGGGGCTGGCGCGGACCCTGTACCGGCCGCTGCCGGCGAGGGTGCGCGGCGTCGTCGTCCGCTGGGTCCTGCGGGGGCTGCCCCGGATGCCGGGGCCGCGCGGCGCCGTCGACGTGGAGGCGACCCGCCGCGAAGTCCGCCCCGTCTGGGAGAATGGTGCCGATGTCTGACTACCAGCCCCGCCGCCCCGGATCGAAGCCCACCCCGAACCGCCAGAGGGACCGCGCCGGCAAGCCGGCCCTCGGCCGCCCCGAGCGCGGCCTGATCGACGAGTCCGAGGCGCGCCAGCTCGCCGAGGACCGAGAGCGCATGCGCCGCGCCGGCGTCGGCCACCAGCTCTCCGCGCCCAAGCGCCGCGAGGCCGCCACCGCCGAGCGCCCCCAGGTGATGCCGAAGACCGAGGGCTGGACCCAGCCGATGGGCCCGGACGGCCGACCGCAGCTGCAGTTCAAGCAGCCGCGCGTCTCCCAGCCGCCCACCCACCTGGCCGACCTCACGCTGAAGGAACGGCAGGAGAAGGCCAAGGAGATCGGGATGCCGGCGTTCCGCGCCAAGCAGCTCTCGGTGCACTACTTCGAGCACTACACCACCGATCCGGAGCAGATGACGGACCTGCCCAAGGACAAGCGGGAGGCGATCGCGGAGGCGTTCTTCCCGCCGCTGCTCACCGAGGTCCGGCGCATGGAGACCGACCGCGGGGACACCGTCAAGTTCCTGTGGCGGCTGTTCGACGGCGCGCTCGTGGAGTCCGTGCTCATGCGGTACCCCGGCCGCGTGACGCTGTGCGTGTCCAGCCAGGCCGGCTGCGGGATGAACTGCCCGTTCTGCGCCACGGGCCAGGCCGGGCTGACCCGCAACATGTCCACGGCGGAGATCGTGGAGCAGATCGTGCTGGCCAACCAGGTGATCGCCCAGGGCGGACTGGGCGGCAAGCGCAAGGACGGCGGGCACGACGCCGACCGCGTCACCAACGTCGTGTTCATGGGCATGGGTGAGCCCCTGGCCAACTACAAGCGCGTGATGGCCGCCGTGCACCGCATGGTGGACCCCTCGCCTGAGGGCCTGGGCATGTCCGCGCGGAACATCACGCTGTCCACCGTCGGCCTGGTGCCGGCCATCCGGAAGCTGGCCGAGGAGGGCGTGCCGCTGACGTTCGCGCTGTCCCTGCATGCGCCGGACGACGAGCTGCGCGACGAGCTGATCCCCGTGAACTCGCGCTGGAAGGCGGACGAGGCGATCGACGCCGCGTACGACTACTTCGTGGCCACCGGCCGCCGGGTGTCCATCGAGTACGCGCTCATCAAGGACATGAACGACCACGCGTGGCGTGCCGACCTGCTGGCCAAGAAGCTCAACGCCCGGGGCAAGGGCTGGGTGCACGTGAACCCGATCCCGCTGAACCCGACGCCGGGCTCCATCTGGACCGCCTCGGAGAAGGACGTGACGCGCGAGTTCGTGGACCGGCTCAACGCCGCCGGCATCCCCACCACCCTGCGCGACACCCGTGGCAAGGAGATCGACGGCGCGTGCGGCCAGCTGGCGGCCGAGGACGTCGACTGACCCGCCGAGGCCCCTCGCGCGGCGCTCACCGGCCCGTCCGCGGGCAAGTCGCGAGGCCGGCGTCGGGAGGCGCCGTCAGAAGCGGACGGTCTCGCTGTCGCCCGGGTGGGCCTCGCCGCCGGTGACCTTGGCCTTCACCAGCTCGATGGCGGTGGCCACCGCGCCCGGGGACTCCCAGAACTGGGCGGTCTGCACATCCACGCGCACGAGCACGATCTGCGGATCCTCGGGGCTCGAGCCCTCACCGAAGAACGCCTCGGTGGCCGGGTTCCAGAACTCCTTCTTGCGCGCGTCGTCGCGGACGAGCTGACCGTGGCCCGCGAGGGAGGCCCAGAAGTCCTTGTCCTGGACGGCGACGTTGACCGGGCGCTGCGGAGCGTCCGCGGCGACGTCGGAGGTGGCGCGCGTGAGGAACCAGAGCGTGCCACCGTCCTCGGCCTGCTGCAGGCCCATCGGGCGGGTGACGAGCGTGCCGTCCTGCTCAGCGGTGGTCAGCATGCAGACGTTCACCTTCGCGAGCTTCTCGAGCAGACGGGCGCGGGGATCCTGGGTGCCCATGGCGTGACTCCTTCGTCGTCGGGTGCCGGCGCCCTGATGCGGCCACCGGCTCGTAGCACCGACCCTAGACACGGCCAGGCGGGTCCTGACCAGCGCTCAGCGGCGCACAGCCGCGGCGAGCCAGTCGACGGCGAGGGCGTAGCCCTGGACGCCCGCCCCGGCGATCACGACGTCGGCGACGGCGGAGACGTGCGAGTGGTGCCGGAACGCCTCGCGCCGGTGGACGTTGGAGATGTGCACCTCGGCGATCGGCCGGTCGACGGCGGCGAGGGCGTCGCGGATCGCGATGGAGGTGTGCGAGTACGCGGCGGGGTTGATGAGGACGCCAGCGTGGGAGGTGCGGGCCTCCTGGATCCAGTCGATGAGCTCGCCCTCGTGGTTGGACTGTCGGAAGTCCACGGTCAGCCCGTGCTCGGCCGCGCGGGCCTCGGTGAGCGCACGGACGTCGTCGAGGGTGGCCGTGCCGTAGACCTCGGGCTCGCGGGTGCCGAGCAGGTTCAGGTTGGGGCCGTTGAGCACGAGCAGGGGCAGGGCGGTAGTGGCGGTCATGCGGTCAGTCTAGGTGTAAGAGGTCATGACGTTGTTGACACGCACCGGGGCCAACGAGGCCGGAGGAGCCTCTCCGCAGGAGGTATGAGGCCGATGATAGTTGTAGTGGTTCACCCACACCTGCAGGGCCTC
>NZ_JAKRLB010000038.1:0-7521 GCF_022664405.1 Micrococcus luteus
GCGTGAGGCGCTGGCCGTGTGGGTGAACCACTACAACTACCATCGGCCTCATACCTCCTGCGGGGACGCCCCTCCGGCCTCGTTGGCCCCGGCCCGAGTCAACAACGTCATGACCTCTTACACCTAGGCGGGGGTGTGGGCGCGGCCGGGCGTGCGTCGCATCGGCGACGCACCGGCCGGCCGGACTAGGCTGGCCCCCATGACCACCCCCGCGCCTCCCGACGACTGGTTCCTCCCGGATGAGGACGCCGTGCTGCAGATGCGCCGCGTGCGCGTGCGCCGCGGCACCACCGACATCCTCGGCCCCCTGGACTGGACGGTCCGCGCGGGGCAGCGGTGGATCGTGATGGGCCCGAACGGCGCGGGCAAGTCGACGCTGCTCCAGCTGGCCGCGGCCCGCCTGCACCCGACCGCCGGCGACGTCGGCGTGCTGGACGAGGTGCTCGGCGCCGTCGACGTGTTCGAGCTGCGCCCGCGCATCGGCCTCTCCTCCGCCCAGCTCGCCGCCCAGGTGCCCGCGAACGAGACCGTGCAGGACGCCGTCGTCACCGCCTCCTACGGGATCACCGGCACGTGGCGCGAGCGGTACGAGACGGAGGATCGCGCCCGCGCGCTCGGCCTCGTGGCGACCTGGGGGCTCTCCCGCCTCGCGCACCGCGCGTTCGGCACCCTCTCCGAGGGCGAGCGCAAGCGCGTGCTCATCGCCCGCGCCCTGATGACCGACCCCGAGCTGCTCCTGCTGGACGAGCCCGCCGCGGGCCTGGACCTCGCCGGGCGTGAGGACCTCGTGCGCCAGCTGACGGCGCTCGCCACGGACGAGGACGCGCCCGCGCTGGTCCTCGTCACGCACCACCTCGAGGAGGTGCCCCCGGGCTTCACGCATGCGCTGCTGCTGCGGGCCGGCGGCGTCGTGGCGGCCGGGCCCATCGAGTCGACGCTCACCGAGGAGCACCTCTCCGCGGCATTCGGCACGGACCTGAAGGTGACCCGCACCGGCGGTCGGTACACCGCCGTGGCCCGGTGACGGGGCTGCTGACCGCGCAGCTGCTGGGCATGGAGCTGTGGCAGGTCCTGATCGTGCTGCTCGCGGGGTTCTGGGCCGGCACGATCAACTCCGTGATCGGCTCGGGCACGCTCGTCACCTTCCCCACGCTCGTGGCGGTCGGCTTCCCGCCCGTGACGGCGCAGGTCTCCAACGCGATGGGCCTGGTGGCCTCGGGCTTCTCCGGCACGTACGGCTACCGTCGCGAGCTGGCCCAGTCCCGGGTGCTCCTGCCGAAGCTGACCGTCGCGTCCCTGCTCGGCGCGATCATCGGCGCCGCCCTGCTCACCACGCTGCCCCCGGCCGTGTTCGGCTACGTCGCGCCGGTGCTGCTCGTGGTGGCCCTGACGGTTGTCGTCCTGCAGCCGCGCATCCAGCGGTGGGTCCGGCGTCGGGCGGAGGACCAGGGGCCGACCCCCGGCGCGGACTCTCCCGTGCCGGTGGGCCCCGTGACCCCGACGCTGTGGACGCTCGTGTTCCTGACCGGCATCTACGGCGGCTACTTCGTGGCCGCCCAGGGCGTCATGCTCATGGCGATCTTCGGCGTGCTGCTGGTGGGCGGCACCCTCGTGCACGCCAACGCGGTGAAGACGTGGCTGTCGCTGGTGGTCAACCTCACCGCCGCCGCGTTCTACCTGGTCTTCGCCTTCGACCGCATCGATTGGCGGGCCGTCCTGTTGATCGCGCTCTCCTCGCTCGTGGGCGGGCTCGTGGGCGCGCGGATCGGCCGGCGCATCTCACCGACGGCCCTGCGCGTCACCATCGTGATCGTGGGCCTGGTCGGGCTGGTGGTCATGGTGATGCGGCAGGTCTCGGGTGGGTGAGGGCGGGACCCGCGAGGTGCGCCTGGAGCGGATCGAGGACCTCGCCGACCCCCGCCTGGCCCCCTACACGACCATGACGGACGCGGCCCTGCGCCGTCGCGTCGACGCGGAGCACGGCGTCTTCCTCGCCGAGTCATCCCAAGTGGTCCGCCGCGCGCTGGACGCCGGACACACCCCGCGCTCCTTCCTGCTGGGGGACCGCTACCGCCGGTCCTTCGCGGACGTGCTCGCCGCCCATCCGGACGTCCCGGTCTTCACCGGACCCGACGACGTGCTCGAGGCCCTCACCGGGTTCCACCTGCACCGCGGCGCCCTGGCCGCGATGGACCGCCCCGCACCCCGGCCGCTCGCCGACGTCCTCGCGGACGCCCGGCGCGTGCTCATCGCCGAGGACGTCGTGGACCACACGAACGTGGAGTGTTCCAAACCACCGCAGGCTGGCGAACGTTCCTCGGATACCAGCCGACCTTGGCAGCCCAAGGTAGCAAAAAGCGAGGTCGACGATACGTTCGAGCTCAACTCTCGCGTGTCCAGTGGTGAGGAGCGGCGTAGGACGGGAGTTCCTGGCGAGAGTCCAGGGGGCCGACACGATCGTTCTGTCTCGAGTACGAAGCGCCGCTCGCGGATCGCTGTGCTTGAGGGCTTGGTGGATCATACGAACGTTGGGGCATGTTTTAGATCAGCTGCGGCACTGGGTGTCGACGCGATCCTGGTGACGCCGACGTGTGCTGATCCGTTGTACCGGCGGTCTGTCCGTGTGTCGATGGGTACGGTCTTCCAAGTGCCGTGGACTCGCGTTGATGACTGGCCTGCCAGCATCCAGGTGCTTAAGGACGCTGGATATGTCGTGGCGGGCATGACACTGGGGGAGGGCGCAATCACGCTCGATGAGTTGGTCGCCGAGGACCACGACAATCTCGCACTAGTATTCGGCAGTGAGGGGCATGGGCTGACGCCGCAGACCGACAGACTGCTTGATCGGCGCGTGACGATTCCGATGATGCATGGCGTGGACTCGCTGAACGTTGCGGCGAGCTCAGCGGTGACGTTCTACGCGACGAAGTAGTTCAAGGATTCAGCTATCCGATCCAGCCGACGTCCTGCGTGCCTTTATGGCATGGTCGGGTGGAGCTCACTTAGTCTGGTGGCTGTTAGATGCGCGCGAAGGAGACAGCATGGCCCGCCGGAAAATGAATGCTCAATCTACGACCCTGTACAGATTGAGGCATACCGCCAAGCTCGAACATGCTGTCAAGAAGAAGTACCGCGATGAACGCTCCGTCGTCACCGAGCCCTGCAAGGTGGCGGATCGTGACGCCCTCCTCGTATATGGCCATGTAGGGGCCGATGGCCCCGTGAAGTGGGCAAGTCGCGTCCACCAACTCACTGGCGTGACAGTGGAAACAACCAACACAACGGCAGCAGGCGTTCTCTTGCTTCGCGCGAATGATGAAGCTGATACGCCTACCTGGGGATTGTGTTGGGGTATGGGTTGGCTGCTTTTGGATCAGAGTCACGTCGACGGCGCGTTCGGACAGAGACTCGCGCTGAGATCCGTTGATCCGGACCTGCTGAGCTCCCTGACTCGGACAGTACTTGACGAGAGGGCAAAGATCGATCGGTCGTCCATTCCCGCAGGTGCAGGACTGACTGGATTCGGCATCGGTGGTTTCGGTGAGCTGGTCACTCGAGTCGTTGGAAAGGCCGAGATCAAGGGTCTTACCATCGACAAGCCGTTTCGCGTGAGAGGGGCGGACGCCCTCTCGGTGCCACTCGGACTCACCCCCACAGAGCTGGTTTCGGATCTTAAGGTGCTCGAGGCCCTGCTCTCTCAAAAGCCTCGCGCAGAGCTGCAAGTGCTTGAGCAGCTCGTACCGGTTAAGAAGAAAACCTCGTTACATGACAAGCTGGAAGAGCACCTTCGAGCCGAGCTAAAGAAGTCCCCCGACGTATCTAAGATCGCCGTTACGTGGCCCCATGAACACCTAAGCGAGAATAAGCCGCCCGAAGCGTTCCGAGTAAAACGAGGCGGAGGCACCGCTCTGCGCGCCGGCCTACCTACTGCGGCACTGATCATCGACTTGATGAAAGACCGCGAAATTTCGTTCATGGATACCATTAAAATCCAGCTGTTCGGTGACGCGGAGGGCGAGGAGCCCGTAAGTAGTGATATCCCGCTTCGAAAGTGGGTGGCCTTTGAGAAGGAAGAGTCTGGGCGTCGCTACTTCCTGCATAACGGGCAGTGGTATGCGATGGACCTTGACTACGCGAAGCAGCTCGACGACCACGTTAGGAACATCTTTGCGAAACAGGCTGGCGTGGCCATGCCAGCTTGGTATGCGCCTGATGACGAGGAGGCTTATAATCGTAAGGCTGCGCAGGCGCTCGGCGCGGTGTTGATGGATCGGAAGCTCGTGCAGACAACTCAGAATAAGCGGGGCTTCGAGCCGAGTGACCTCATTACGACGAACGATGTGTACGTGCACGTAAAGTCGGCTTCCTCCTCCGCGCCGCTGAGTCACCTCTTCGCCCAAGGCGGCAACTCTGCCCATGCACTGCAGTACGACGAAGAGGCACGCAAGCAACTGCGCAGCCGGGTCCAGCAGCGCGGCGGCAATGAGGATCTGATTGGCGCGAAACCACGAAAGGTCGTGTACGCCATTCGCTCGAAACGCATAGGCGAATCACTTACAGCGGACGACCTCTTCAGCTTTAGTAAGGTCTCACTGGTCAGAGTATTCGACGAGCTGGAAGCCCGCGGTATCGAAGTGAGAATCGCAAGTATTGACTACCTGCCAGAAGAATAGTCAATTACGCTTGGGCGTTGTGGAATCTACGTTCAGGCTCGTCGACTTGTGAAAACGGTCGCGATGGTCGTGGGGTGTCGAACCAAAGAATTAGCCGGTCTTTCCTAGCTAAGTATGTGTAGTGCCACGGTCCCATCGGCCTGACGTGCCGTTCGCTCTAGACCGTTCCGCATCTCTGGTAGCCCCATGCCGTGGTACGACGCGCCGGACCCGACCGATGAACCCGGAAGTTAAGCAAGGGGCATATCGAGACATACTCGGGATCCGTCCTCCAGTTATCATCGGCTTGACTTGCATTCAGCCGGTTCGGAGCTTAGTAGTACTCTCGGACGTAGCCGAGGGCCTTTTCGAAGACGTCGTTGTCGCGAATCTTGAATTGGACGTAGAGGGTCTTCCGAAGCGCTTGGCGCACCTCCTGGTCGCCGCGGATCGTGGACTGCCACCCCTCGAAGCGGACCCCACGGACGACCTCGTCGATCCGGTTGACGACGTTCTCGACGATGATCGGGGTCTGATCGCCCTTGAGAGCGTCAAATAACTCAGTCAAGGCCGCCCGGCCCTTCTCTTCCCGGGGCATCTCGTCGGCTGCTTTCTCGGCAGCAACAGTGTCGCGGGCGAGTTCGAGAAGCTCTCGGAGGAAGTCGAGGCTGGACTGTTGGATGTCGGCGTAGCGCTCGCGCAGGTCGTTGAGGCGCTGGCCGAGTTCGACGAAGACCGGGTTGTGCAGGTGCCGGGCGATGCGTGCGGTGATCTGACGCTCGATCTCTTCGGTGGGGATGTCGGTGCGCCGACCGGTCATGAGGTCTTCGATCGTCTGAGCGTCGAGCACGATCGTCTCGGTGTTCTGCGGGATCTCGACGGCGACGTGCTCGTTGATCAGGTCGATTGTCTTGGCTCCGAGCGCGTGCCACACGAGTCGCCCCGTGATGTCTGAGGGGCGGACCGACTCGTAGACGTCCGTGAGCCAGCGGTAGTCGTCGCGATGCTTGCCCAGTATGGGGTCCGGACTGAGTGCCTCCCACAGTTGCGACACCACGCTGTAGGCGGCTCCGAAGGCGTCCTTCGTGACATCGTCGGCGATCGCGGATTGCGCCTGGACGAGGCCTTCGTACCCGCCGACCGTGCGGTCGACCCCGGGGAAGAACGCGAGCGCGGCAGCCATGGCCGGCGCGAGCTGAGCCTTCAGTTCCTCGATGTTGGAGACGACCTCCCGGACAGCCCGCTCATCGAAGGAGAGGGATCGGGCGACGTCGTCGAAGATGCCGAGGTAGTCGACGATCAGGCCGTGGGTCTTGTCCGGCGGGTACACGCGGTTGGTGCGAGTGATCGCCTGGAGCAGCGTGTGCTCCTTCAGCGGCTTGTCGAGGTACTGGCAGTAGAGGATCGGAGCGTTGAACCCGGTCAGCAGCTTCGCCGTCACGATGATGATCTTGAGCGGGTCGGTCGGGTCATTGAACCGCGCGACAACCTGCTCCAGCTCCTCGGCACCTGGGGTCCACTTGGCCCAGTCGGGCGAGTCACCTCGGGTTTTCGACATGACTATGGTCGATGCCTCCGGCCCGAGGTGCTTGTCGAGCTCGTTCTTGTAGGCGACGCAGGAGGACTTGTCGTACGCGACGACCTGTGCCTTGAACCCCTGTGGCTCGACTTTCTCCCTGAAGTGGCTGGCGATGTCAGCGGCGATCTTCGCGATGCGCGAGGGCGTCTTGATCAGCACTTCGATCGAGGCCGCCTTCTTCGAAAGCGTGATCTTGTCGCTCTCGGAGAGGTCGCGGTCGGCAGCCAGCTCCTCGAACGCCGTGTCGATGGCCTCCTGGTCGATGTGGATCTCCGAGAGGCGTGGCTCAAAGTGCAGCGGAAGAGTCGCACCGTCGCGGATGGAATCCTGGAAGGAGTATCGCGAGAGGTAGCCGCCCTCGTCGTCGGGTGCACCGAACCACTTGAACGTGTTGCGGTCGCGCCGGTTGATCGGGGTGCCGGTCAGACCGAAGAGGTACGCGTTGGGCAGCGCCCCACGCATCTTCTGCCCGTAGTCACCCTCCTGCGAGCGGTGAGCCTCGTCGACCATCGCAATGATGTTCTGCCGAGCGTCGAGGACGCCGGGTGCCTCGCCGAACTTATGGATCGTGGTGATGATGATCTTCCGCGCGCCCTGGCTGAGCAGTGTCTGGAGCTGCGCGCGCGAGTCCGTCGACACCAAGCCCGGGACGTCCGAGGCGTTGAAGGTGCCCGTGATCTGGGTGTCCAGGTCGATGCGGTCGACCACGATCAGGATAGTTGGGTTCGTGAGTTCGGCCATCGCGCGCAGTTTGAGCGCAGTGAAGACCATGAGCAGTGACTTGCCCGAGCCCTGAAAGTGCCAGATCAGGCCCTGCTTGACCTTGCCGAGCAGGACCCGGTCAACGATCAGATTGGTCGCCTGGAACTGCTGGAACCGCGCGATGATCTTGATCTTGCGATGCTTCTTGTCAGTCGCGTAGAGCGTGAAGAATCGCAGGAAGTCCAGCACCGCGCGTGGCGTCAGGACACCTTCGACGGCTTCCTGGACCGCGACGAGACCGATCTTCGCCGGCGCGTCCTCGTCGGTGGGGTCCTCGCGCCAGGGGCCCCAGAGCTCGATGGGCATGCCGATGGTGCCGTATCGGAAGTCCTTTCCCTCGGTTGCGAAGGAGAACACGTTGGGCACGAAGAACTGCGGGACGCTCTGCTCGTAGTCATCGTGGGCGTGTCAGATGGTCTGTGTAAGCCGTACCGAGAGGAACGGTAAGAATCATGACCATGATCGACGAGAAGAACCCAGGCGAGCCCTCGGGCCAGGACCTGGTCGAGCAGCTGAAAGCCTCAGGGC
>NZ_JAKRLB010000039.1:0-4978 GCF_022664405.1 Micrococcus luteus
CCGTGAGCCCCTGACCACGGAGCAAGAGACCGTGATGAGCACGGAGGTGATGCCGACCCTGCAGACCTGACAGGTACAAGCCCCCTACAACCTCGAAGACGGCTACACCACTTCCAGGGACTTGACCGCTTGGCCGGCGGTGATCAGGCTGACCAGCGGCAGCCCTGCACCGTCGACGAGCTGGTGGATCTTCGTGCTCAACCCGCCCCGTGAGCGCCCGATACCGTGATCGGCGGGCTCTTCACGCAGATTCTTGTAGTTCGATCCAGCCCCCTGTGAGGATTTGGAACCGGGACATGCCTTTCAGGGTGTCAGCCGACCCCTGGACTTATTGTCAGACACGCCCTAACTGCCTCCCTCACATTCGGGGAGACTGAGCCCGGGACTGTCGCACCAGGCGGTCAGTTGAAGTCGCTTCCCTTCTCTTGTTTACATATGGCCGGATAGCGGACACCAAGCTAGCTCTGGTGACACCTATCTGATGCGGCAGTTCCGGCGCGAGGCTTGATCCGAATTAGCGACGCGGAAGGCGCTCCCTTGCCGCGACTACTAATGACCGAATGTTGTCGTTAGTAGTCGCGGGTGCCGCGGACAGCCGCCCGTCGTGCCTTGACGAGGGCTTCTTTGAGCAACGGCTCGTAGATCTCTATGCCGCGTTGGCCCAGGAGGGCGATGTCCTCATCGTCAGAGTTGGCGAGGTCTCGAAGATTGTCGAGTTTGGCCGCGTACCGTTCGTGGTCCTCGCCTGTAAAGGTTCCGACTTCAAGGGTGTAGAGGAGATCGTCGGGTTCTGGACGAAGTGGGCGGAGCATGGTGGCGAGGGTGTCGAGTGGGTAGCGGTGTCCGAACTGGAACTGGAGTGCGCCAAGGAGGTTACGGACGGAGATGTTGAAAGTGGGTTCGCTGACGGTTTCGGTGATCCAGTCGGTGTCGTTGCCTGCGATGACCCAGAAGAGTTCGCGCGCTAGTTCGGTCTCTCTGACTTGCTGCCAGAGCTTGTCCCGTTCAGCGGGGGCGAGGAGCCGGACCGGCTCTTTCCATTCGTCGAGGTCTCGGTAGCGGCTGCGCATCGTGGTTGTGGCGTGCTTGATGAAGAGTTCGATGAAGACCTCGGGTGATGCCTTTGCGAGTGCATTGAGCGCTTGGGTGTGCATGTGGTCGTGTCTGCTGTTTTCAGGAATGGTGTACGACTTCATGGCGTCGAGCCAGTCCGGGTCATCCGGCATGGGATCGGTGTCGTAGGCCCATTCGGCGGCCCAAAGTGCTGCCGCGGTTCCGCGGACTTCGTCGCTTGGGTGTGTGAACAACGCGTGCCTGGTGGGTTCGAGTGCTTCTTTCAGCGCAAATGCTGACTCGAGTTGTTGGACGTCACGGGGGGCTAGTTGGTCGACGACCCTTTGAATGAGAGCCGAGTTCGTCGACTGGCCGATGACGGCGCTGATGACGCCGTGTCGGCCGTTCGGGTCTGCGAGTAGTCGGTCGACGATCGCGTGCGTGAGCTGGTCGGTGCGGGCGCATGCGTCGATGAGCGCTGAAGCTGATCCTGCAATGCCGTGGTCGATAGCCGTGGTAAGCCACTTAATTGGTTCCGGGTCCGGCTGGTACGCGAGACGCGCGAACACTTGCGAGGACCCGGTGGTCGTTTGGTCTGCGGTCGCGAGCTCGGGCTCGTGGGCCTTTAACCAGTCCATTAGAACGTCGGGTTCCTGTTGCTGGAATGGAGCGAGAGCTTCGTCGAGTGCGGCTTCTTTGCGGCGCCTGATTTCGTCGTAGGCGGTCAGGTGTTCGCGTTCGTGCGTAAGTGCTGCGAACAGCTTGTCTGGTTCATCGAGTCGGATCTTGAGGGTGCTTGCCGCCTGGTTGAACCGGAATCTCACGCCGGGGGTGGTGATGACTGGGGCGAGGGTGTTCGCGATGTTCTTCGCGATGCGTTTGCCAGCCCTCACTTGGGCGTTGTTGGTCTTGCCGCCGAATGGGAGGTCCCATCCATTCGCGATTCGCACCCATTTCTCGAGCAGGGCGATCAGTGTGAGCTGGACGGCGGGTGTTAGTCCGGGGGCGCGAGTTGCGAGTTCGGGCCGAATGGCGTCGTACAGCGTTTCCATGTGAGTGGCGGGCCATGTAAACGACTGCAGGATGAACTGGTGGAGGACCTCGGGGTTCATGTAGTTGCCGTCGAACGTCGGGGCGAGGATTTCGCACGTGAGCGCTGCCCAGACAGTGTCGATGAGTTCGGCGTTGGGCACGGTCTGGAGTGCTTCGACGAGTTTCAAGAGACCGGCGAGCTGGGGTTGGTCGCCGCTGCGTGCGTTGCGGACTTCTTCGACGAGCTCCTTGACCGCTGGTTTGATGTCGCGGTCTGCGTCTTCAAGAACGGAGAGCGCTTGGACGAAGGCGCTAACCACGCCGGGGATGTTGCCTTCCACTGCATCTGCGACGCGTGCGGCTAAGAGCTTCGCTTCGCTCTCGGCAGTCGTGGGATCCCCGGCATTGAGCGCTGTGGTGACGCGGGCCAGGTAGATGTCTACGACGGCTTGTGATTGCTCGGGGCCGAGTTGGCCGAAGCTTCGTAGAAGTTCGACGCCCTTCGTGGAGGCGGGTAGTACAGCGATGAGTTCGCCGATGGTCGGCACTCTTGGGTGCGTTGCGCCGAGGAGTTTCGTGTAGATCTGGATCTGCATGATGTCGGCAGCCAGTTCAGGAAATGTGTCTTGGACGTCGCGCAGTCGGACGGGTGAGGCGGTGCCAGAAAAGTAAATCTCGGAGGCAACGCTGGCGGCGATGATGTGCGGTTGGACGCGGTAGGTCTGGGTGTGCTCGATCTGTTGGGTCTCATGGTTGTACCGCTTGTGGTCCTGAACATCGACGAGGCCGGCGATCGCGACGGATCGGATGAGCCGGATCAGTTCGGGCTGCCGGATCTGGAGGAGGTCGGCCAGGCGGCGCAACTGGTCGTCGTTGACCTGGCCGAGTAGTGCCAGGGTGCCGAGCACATCGACTGCATCTTCCGATGCGTTGGACATGCGTAAGAAAGCGAAGATCTGTTTTCGCAGCGCGTTGCCGGTCCATACGGACGTCCAGTCATTTTCATGAATGAGGAGGTCGGCAAGGTTCAGTGCCCAGGCTGGGCGGCCGTCGGCTTGTGTGAGGAGGCGCACGATCACCGCAAGCCGGGTGATGCCGCGTTCGCGAAGTATCGCTCCGAGCTCTTCGCGGGTGAGGAGGTCGACCTCGAACTGGAGCGAATTGGGGAGGCGGTCTGCGACCCGATCTGTCTCGTGCGGCCAGCACGTTGCGACGATGCGGTAGTTGAGCTTCTCCGCGTCCCTCAGTTGTAGGAGGAGGTCCACGTCTTGGAGCCGTGCACCGGAGTCGTCGACCACGACCAGGGCGGGCTTGGTTTCGATGAGGTCATCGAGAAGTCGTTCGGGCGTGGGTTGCCGTTCGAGGAACAGGGCGCCGTCGAGTTTGCTGGCTACGTGGCTCTTTCCGACGCCTGGAACTCCGAACAGGGTCACGTCGGAGTTGGAACCGTTTACTTCGGCGATGAGGGCGTTACGTCCGATGGTCGATAGTTGTTGTTCGTCGGGGCGTGCTCCGCGGGGTTGACGCGAGAAGCTGAACGGTCCGCCTTCGATGTCGAGGATCTTGCGTCGCCAGTCGGGGTTCTCTCGGAACTGGTTCGCAAACCATGCTCGGTCGTAGACCTGCACGAGTTCACAATTGAACTCCTTCGCGATGTCTTTGAGCTTCTCGCGCTTCGACCTGTTCGCTTCGGCGAGGTTCACCGCGACGACACGCTGGACGGGGATGTGGTTCTTCCGCATCGACCGCAGGCTGTCTCGCAGGCTCTGCTTCGCGCCGTCCCAACTCCGCGAGGACGTGATGATGAGGCCGGTGATCCGCGAGTCTTGGGTGATCTCTGCGTCAAGACCGAAGTCGGAGCCTCCGGTGATCGGCACGAGCCCGGGGTGGATAGGACTGAGCAAGGAGGTCGCGCAGTCTTCGAAATCGTGCGGGTTGATCCGTGCACGCGTATCGGAAAGGCGTTGGTCGATGCGGTCGAGCAAGTTCACCACAACCACCTCGGTGCTGACCAGCATTCGAACCTATTGAGGGGGCGCATGGGGCGAGTGTACTCGCGAGTGACGACGGGCCCTGACCCTGAATCTTGGACACGCGGAATCCAGCACGTGGCTGGGGAAAGCGAGAATTCACGGAGGAAGGAAGAACTACACCGACGAGTTCCGTCGGCGGGCGGTGGACTTGTACGAGTCCACGCCGGGAGCGACGCTGAAGGGGATCGCGGCGGATCTGGGTGTGTCCCGTAGCGGTGGTCCCTTGGGTCGCGGGGTGGTCGGAGTCGCAAGCGGGAAAGGTCACGACGCTGGCAGCCGCGCAAGCCGAGGCCCACAAGCTCGCGCAGGAGCGGGACATCCCCCGCCAGGCGGCGAAGTATCTAGCCGGGGAGACGAACTGGTAAACCGCTTCCAGTTCGTCGAGGACCACACAGTATCCAGAATGTTGACATATCAACATAGTGCGAGTTAGGGCGTGTCTGACAATAGTTTCAACCACGCGATCACCGCGTTCAGCACCACGGCAGCCCGGTAGACGATGGAGTACTTGTCGTACCGGGTGGCCAGGCCCCGCCACTGCTTCAGGTGCGCGTATCGGCGCTCGATCACGTTGCGGCCCTTGTAGGCGGTCGCGTCCAGGCCCACGGGCCTACCACCGCGGGGGCCGCGGCGTCTGCGGTGGCCTCGCTGATCTGCCGGCTCGGGGATGACGGCCCTGATCCGGCG
Source organism: Micrococcus luteus (assembly GCF_022664405.1). NCBI lineage: Bacteria > Bacillati > Actinomycetota > Actinomycetes > Micrococcales > Micrococcaceae > Micrococcus > Micrococcus luteus. Next base: position 4,806 of record NZ_JAKRLB010000039.1, read on the forward strand.
GGAGCGCAGGTGGGTGCGGATCGCCCTGGAGGAGTAGGCATTATCGCCTAGGGCGTGTTGCTAAAGGGTTCGGGGACGTGGATGCGCGAGTCTGGGGTCATGTCGCGTGATGTCATCTCGGACGAGGTCTGGGCCGTGATCGGCCCGCTGTTCCCTGCCCCGAAGTCCACGGG